>CAYSMU010000089.1:0-9118 GCA_964432145.1 uncultured Chloracidobacterium sp. | reverse complement strand
TGCCGAGCGTTAGAAAAGGGAAGTCCTGTCCCTCGATCTTGAGGACGGCGAGATCGCTGGGCTGGTCAGAGCCTACGACCTTGGCGTCGTACGATTTGTTATCGCTCATCAGGACCGTTATCTTGTTGGCACCATCAACAACGTGATGGTTCGTCAATATCGAGCCGTCGGCTGATACCAGAACGCCCGAACCGACCCCGCGTTCGACCTGCGGCCGCCGGTTCTGCTGCGGTACCTGAAATTGGCGAAAGAAGTCGTCACCGCCCGGAAACTGCGTCTGCGACTGCGGTTTTTCCTTTACCTCGGCTTCGATCCGAACGACCGCGGGTGACGTACGCTCGACGATATCGGCGTACGAGGTTCGCATTCCGTCGACCACAACGGGTGCCGGGGGAGCCTGCTGAGCTGGCGGAGGTGTTTCCGCTCCACCGAGCAGCCCTGTTTTACATGCAGATACAGCCGAGACGGCGAGGATCAGGCCCAAACCGGATAGCTTTCTAAGACTCATTGATAACTCCAAAAAACGAATGAATTGCAAGACCCCATTGTTACCAGATCATGAACAACAGCAAGAATAACTATACGAATTTAAACCCAAAATGTTCAATAAATTACACGCCGCGTGACGGTTCGATCCGCATCAAACGCCGACCCCGGGCGTCCTGTTCCGAAAGATATACGCCAGCGACTTGTACACAAGCTTCGAGCAAAGAAATGCCGGCGAATCGTAATTCTCGAAGTACGAATACTCAACGAGGTCCATTCCGACAATTCTTTTATTCTCAGCAAGTTTACGTATCAAAGTTAAGGTTTCGTACCAACCCAGCCCGCCGGGCTCGGGCGTGCCGGTCGTCGGCACTATGCTTGGGTCGAGCCCATCGATATCTATCGTAAGATAGACATTGTCGGTTAGGCCGTCCAAGGCATCATCGATCCAGTCGGTCCGGCCGACAATATCCCGAGCCCAGAATATCTTTGTCGGCAGGCCTTCTTTGAGTGAGCGGGCCTCATCGCCCGAGATCGAACGTATGCCGACCTGAACGGATGGAATGCGAAGGTCCTTTACGACGCGGGCCATTATCGAGGCGTGGGAATGCGGCGTACCGTCGTATTCATCTCTAAGGTCGGCGTGAGCGTCGATCTGGAGTACGCTCATATTCTCGAACTTCTCGTTGTGTGCCTTAATTATCGGGGCTGAGACCGAATGCTCGCCGCCGAGCATACAGATGAATTTGTCCAGTTGCAGAAGCTTTTTCGAGTAGCCGTAAAGCTCCGACATCATCGCCTCAGGCGTTTCGCGGGGCATGAATTCCGGCAGAGTGTGGATACCGATCTTATAAACCTCGGCGTCGGTCTCTTCCTCGTACAGTTCCATGTTGCGCGAGGCGTTAACGATAGCCATTGCCCCGGCACCTGTCCCTGTCCCGTATGAGACAGTGCCCTCATAGGAAACAGGCAGGATCAGCACGCTGGCGGTGTCCAACGAGGAATACTCTTCCTCATCGATACCGCCGAAATTCATTGGTAGGGATGCTGATTCACTCATAGCGGAAGAAAATGGTTTTTGGCCTTTGGCTTTTGGTCTTTGAAAGAAATCAAAGACCGAAAACCAAAGACCGAAGGCCGCCGTTTAGGGGACGTCAACGCTCATCTCGCGACCGGAGAAGCTGAATGTCGGGCGCTTACGGCCCTTCATGAACTTCGCCGCGGTCTGCGACAGAGCGGTGATGATCATCGGAAGCGCGATCGACGGATCGCAAGGAACGTATGCCGTGGTCGCACCCTTACCCAGCCGGCCGAATATGGACGTGTGGCTGCCGCCGTACGAAGGCGTACGGATATCGAGCGGTGCCGTGTCGGTCGCGATCGAGATCGAGTATTTGTGTCCGCGGGGTGTCGTGCGTGTGATGTACGACGACATATCGGCCATGTTAAGAAGGTTTTGGCTGCCCATGGTGCCCATCGAGATCAAGCCCGAGTGGCGGGTCTTGTGGGCGATATTCATCATCTCCATCGTGTCCTGCGTCGTGTCAAAGGCGATCTGTATCTTCTTTTCAAACTTCGCACGAGCGATGCCGATAGCGAGCTCCGAACCTGACAGGTCGGGGCAGAACACCGGAATGCGCGACTTGTATGCCGAGGTAAGAATGCCGTCCTCGTGGGCGATCTCCGATAGCTCACGGCCGAGCAGATGCAGGAACTCGCGTATCGAATAGGAACGCGTCAGGTCGAGCTGATTGATCACGCTGCCGATCCATTCATCGGCCTCCTGATATTCTTCACGGTTCGCCATCACATCGCCGACGCGAACAACGTCGGAGGCCTCGAGCTCTTCGTCGCTCATGCTCGGATGGGCCTGAAAATGATTGCGTCCGAGGATCTCGTGAATGTCGTGATACAGCACGGTGCCGGACATCACGATCACGTCCACGAACCGATTTTTGATCACATAGGCCAGCAAACGACGCATGCCTGACGTTATCAGATTGCCGCTGCCGCACATGTAGATGGTCGAATTGTCATCGAGCATGTCTAACCAGATGCGATGCGCCTCGGCGAGCTGTTTTGCGCCGAAACCGGCACCTTCCATCTTCTCGAGAAGTCCCGCGACTGATCGATCACGATCGATCGGAACCGGCCTCGTCGGTACTGACAAGAACTTCGAAGCCTTTGTTTTCTTTTGAGCTACCATAGATTCTCCAAGTTTAGAATTGCGATTTTCATCAAGTTGAAAAGGGAAAAAGGGGAAAAGTCAAAAAGTCAGGACCCGCCATTTTCTATCGTGTTCATCAGGTTGCTAATGGACCCGCTTAGAAATTTCGCCTTCTCCTTAAGCACGTTAATCTCACCTTTTTCAAGATAACCGACCCCGTGAGCGACGAATAACAGACTTCAAATTTCGCCTGCCGAGCCTTTTGCCACGTTAAGAAAGTACAAGTACTCTTTTGCTGACCGTCGCTCAAACCCCTCGGCAATGTTGGTAGGAATCGAGACAACTGCGTCTCGCATCTGATTCTTAAGCCCAAAATCAGTTTTCAATCCGTTTCGCTCAGTCAGCCGATAGATCTCGGTGGCAAATTCGACTGCACGTTGCCACACGAACAGATCTTCAAACGTATTAACTTTCGTTCGTCCGGTCTCGCCCGATCTCTTCATTTCTCCGTAGGCCTACTTTTTATCTTTTTCCCTTTTCTACTTTTCCCCCTTTTTTCCATTCGGAGTCAGGTACGTATAACTCTCGACCTGATCCTCATAAAATTCAATGACCTTTGTGCCCTCGGCGTTGCTGAGGCGGCCTTCCTTGATGCGCTGCAAAACGGCCTTTCTGAACGTGTCGTGCAACTGGCCGGCGTCGAACCTTACCGATCTGACGGCGTCCCCGAGCGTCGCACCATAAATTACCTTCTTGATAATGTACCCATCCTCGCCGATAAAAACGTGAGCCTCATGCGGTATCCCGAAAAGGTTATGGTTATTTCCCATCACCTCCTGATACGCGCCCACCAGCATCATGGCCAGATAGTAAGGCTCGTTCTTTACGAGGCTGTGCAATTCCAGTACCGGTTTAACGTCGTGGAGGTCGACGAATTTGTCCACAATACCGTCGGAATCACAGGTTATATCACAAAGCGTAGCATATTCTGTCGGCTTTTTGTTGAGTTTATGTATCGGGATGATCGGAAACAGCTGCTCGAGCGCCCAATTGTCGGGCATCGAGCGAAAAACCGAGAAATTCGCGAGATACTTAGCGCACATTAGCCGCCTAAGATCATCGAATTCCTCCGAAACATACTTCTTGAGCTGTGCGTATTGGTCGGCCTTTTCGCAGATATCCCAAAAGAGGACCTCGCCCTTTCCTTTCGCCTCGAGCGAGATCAGGCCCAGATTGAACATCGTGAAAAACTCCTCGCGATGCTCGAGAGCGTCGTGATAATACTCGCGGTAGTTCTTGGCGTTGATCGTCTCCCGCAGGTCAAACAGTTCTTTTACGACGACCGGATCGTCCGCCGTCATCTCCATCGGGTAGATATCCTGAACGACCGTCTCGATCTCGTCCTGAATGTTCGTGACCAGGATGGCGTGGTATGCCGACAAGTAACGGCCAGATTCCTGAATGATCGTCGGATGCGGAACGCTCTCGTCGTCGCAAACGGTCTTGATGACGTAGATCACGTCGTTCGCGAACTCACGGGCATTGTAATTCGCCGACGACTCGAACGAGGTCCGAGACCCGTCGTAATCGACAGCCATACCGCCGCCGACGTCAAGGTACTCGATGGGAATGCCCATTTTCTGGATCTTGGCGTAGGTCCGGGCCGCCTCTTTCATGGCGTTCTTGATCCGCTTGATATCCGTAAGCTGCGAGCCGATATGAAAGTGCAGCAGCCGCAGCATATCGGTGCGGCCGGCTTCCTGCAGGCGTCGTATGACCTCAAGTATCTCGGTCGTCGTCAGCCCGAACTTGGCCGCTTCGCCGCCGCTCTTTTCCCATTTACCCGAGCCTTTCGAATAGAGCTTTACCCGAACGCCGACCATCGGGAGCGTGGCGTCGGGAGCGTTTGCCGCCACCTTTTCGGCGATATCCAAAGTGTGGTCAAGCTCGCTCATCTTCTCGATGACGATGACCACGTTCTTACCGGCAAGAGCACCGGCGAAGGCAAGGTTGATAAAATCGCGGTCCTTGAATCCGTTGAGCACCAGCAGGCTCTCTTTCGATTGTTCGACCCCGAGTGCGGCATAAAGCTCGCCCTTTGAGCCCGCTTCGAGCCCGAAATTGTACCGTGTGCCCTCGCGAAGGTATTCCTCGATGACGGCGCGGTTAGAGTTCACCTTCATCGGGAACACGCAGAGGTGGCCGCCCTCGTATTCGAATTCCTTTATGGATTTTCTAAACGCGGTCTGCAGTTTCCTGATCTGGCCAAACAGTAATTGGGGAAAGCGAAGCAGGATCGGCGTATCGACGCCGCGTTTGCGCAGGTCGTCGATTATTTCCTTGACGTCCGCGGTGAAGTTCTCATTCTCCGGAGCGCAGACGGTCAGATTGCCCTTTCGGTTGACGCCGAAGTAATCGGCACCCCAATTGTCGATACCGTATGTCTCTATGCTTTGATCAATTACAGCGCTCAATTATGACGGCTCCTGATGCGGACGATGCTTTTATCGCGGCCCGGCAAAAACAAATAGCTTAATAAATTTCTCCCAAAAAACAAACACCCTTTTTTTACCAGCGTTTTTCGGGCCCTGCTCCGCCGCCGAAAACGCCGCAATATCGTGGCATAAAGCTTGCAATATTGTCCGGCGAGGGAGATCGGCTTAACCGCCAAAATACCCGTAACTCTATGAAGGACGCGACTTAAGCGAATTCTCGGCCGCCGTGTAATGCCGCAACTTGTCAAAATGAATGTGTCAAAAAATGTCACTATGAACGAGTTCGCTGTGTCGACGAACAAGGATATATGAAGAAACGGAACGAACAGGGATTTTCGCTGATCGAGCTTTTGGTGGTTGTCGTCGTGATCGGAATAGTCGCAAGTGTCGCGATCCCTCACCTGCAAAAGGCTATCCGGGCCGCCGAGGTCGGCAATACGTTCGCGACCATGCGTTCGATCTCGTCGACCCAACTGAGCTACTTTACGCAGAACAGCCGTTTCGGCCGCGTGACCGAGATCAACAACATCATGTCCAGCAGCATCGGCACGCCGGTCGGCAATGAGGTCAATCGCGGAAAATTCGTCTTCTCTATGTCGCCCGCCAACCCGACCGATGCGGAACTCCGTACGGGATATACGATCAACGCGACCCGTAACGTCAGCGGCGAAGGCGTCGTCTATGTTTTCCAGCTTACCGAATCCGGTGAGATCCGACAGGTTTTGCCGTAACCTGTTACCCCTATCTCCCGACTCTATCATGCCCCGATAGGTGTAAATCATGAATGTCTTTGAAGACCTGGTCCTCGAATTACGCGAGGAAAACCTGCTGGAAGATACGGTGCTCGATGACCGCATCGGCCAGGACGCGGCCCGAGCCGCTATAGAGATCACAAAAGAACACAACATACCCGAAGAACTTGTCTTATCGGACCGTGCCGAGACTCACGCCGCGGCCGAGCCTGAAGCTCCGATCCCACCGCCAGCTCTCGAGACATTTCAGCCGGCTGAAACAACTGCCGACCCGGAGCCTCCGAAGCCGATCGAGGTTTCGGCGCCCGGGTTTGATCCGCCTGTCGCCGTCGGGGCACCGGCTGCTGTGCCCGCCGTCCAGCCGGACGTCCGGATACAGAACAAGCCGGTGAACCAGAACAAAGAGTTTTTCAAGAAACGCGCGATCGCCGAGGTTTCGAGCCTCCAGATGATCGACCACGTCCTGACGGGGGTCGAACGCGAGTATATGAAGGTGATGCCCAAAACCTTCGACGATTTCAAAGCCAAAAAGGCCCTTAACAACTTTCTTCATATCGAGGAAACCGTCAATAGCGAGGGCCACGCCGCCGCCGAGTTCGAGCTGATGCAGGAGACCGAGGCGTGGTGCAGTGCACTTGAGGCCCGAGACAAAAAGGTCCCCGCGTCGAGCCTTCGACAGTATTGTGAAAATACCAAGCCCGCGTTGAGTTCGCAGGCGCTTGTCGCCATCGCCCGCTTCTACCGCAATCTGCCGTACTCCGAGGACGTCAGGTCCAAATTCGACTACGTGATGACCCGGCTCTTCTCGCGCGGTGACGAGTCCGAGAAACGGGCCGCGATATTTACTCGTGAAGAGGCCCTTACTCATATCAAAACCCTGTATGCGGACTGGTCAAGCATTCCGCTGTACTCGGCCGACGATAACGACTCTAATGTAATGCTCTCTGCGCTTAGCTTTGACGACCTCGCTCGCGAGGCCGAGAGCGCGTCGTCGTTCGACCAGTTGATCAAGAGCAATTTCTTTGTCCGGCTCCGCATGTTCAAAGAGAGCCTGAGCGAAATATTCTTTGCACCGATAGTCACTGCCGCCGCGATCGAGGCGAATGTCCGCATAGGCAACGCGTACGTCACGCTGATCGCTCTGGAGCGCCGCAAGATGGACAGCGAAAGCATCCGGGCAAGGTACGCCGACATCGACCTCAGCGGAGTTTCGGACGCGACAGCCCGCACGCTCGAGCTCGTCGATATTCTCAAAGCGCCGCTCGAGCGGGTGCCCGACGACGTGGTCGAAAACAAAGTCGACGAGCCCGAATATCCGCAAGATCTGCCGGAACCCGAAAGTCCCGTTTCGCCTGATCCCGTCGAGGCGAAAGCTCCCGGAAGTCCGTTTCTCAGCCGCCTCAAGGAACAAATATTCTCGATCAACAGATGGGTCATAGTCTTTTGCGGCGTACTTCTTGCGGCGACGCTCGGCCTCGTTATCTGGTCGAGCTATTTCGCACAGGATCCTGCACCGTCGTACGACGTGGCACCTGTAACTTTTGAGGGCACGCCGCCGCAGGAGTTCGTCGCCAAGGCGAAGATCGCCCGCGGGATGCTGTACGTCCAGCTTCAGGAGGCGTGGGAACGCCAGCCCAAAGAAAAACGGCAGGCCATACTTGAGCAGATGCTTGCAGCCGGCCGTGAGAAAGGTTTCAGCCAGATCACACTGATCGGCAAGGACGGCAAGATGATGGGTTACGCCTCGGCGACGAGGATGGACATCGTAATGCCGTAACCATATTAAATAAACTATTTACCGCCGAGGGCCGCCGCCTTTGCTGCATCGGCCGCCGCGAGAGCGTCCTTTTTTAGAGCGCGATACGCAGCGGAGCGCGTCCGGTAATGATCGGCGTTTTGCGCGTCGATCTGTATCGCCTGAGAGAGATCCAAAACAGCTCCGCTATAATTTCCGAGTTCGATCTTGAGTTTGCCGCGGTTTGCGAGTGCGCGGGCGTTATTCGGGTTCAGCTCGATAGCGCGTGAAAGGTCGTCGATCGCTCCCTTTTTATCGCCGAGGTCGCGACGTGCGGTCCCGCGGTTGTAATAGGCGGTCGAGCTTTCAGCGTCGTATTCGATCGCCCGCGAGTAATCGGCGATCGCTCCTTCGACATCTTTTTTACGCATGCGGACGACGCCGCGATTGACATAGAGAATGGCGCGTGTCGGTGCGAGGCGAATCGCCTCTGTGTAGTCGGCGAAGGCTCCGTCGAGGTCGCCGAGACTCTTCCTGGCGTTGGCGCGATTATTAAGCGAGTCGGTATCAGTCGGGTCGATCTCGATCGCCTTCGTATAGTCCTTTATCGCACCCGCAAAGTCACCGGACCTTTGGCGGGCGAGGCCGCGCTCGAAAAACTCGTCCGCGGTCGACTGGCCGTAAGCCGCCAGGCCCGAAACAAGAAAGATCACCGTCAATAAAGATCGCGAAATACGCATAGATGCCTCCAAAAGCAGACTGTTGCCCGAAAGAAACGACGATTGGGCCGTGTTTTTCAGCCTTTTGGTGTGGGCACGATGCCGATCCGGTATCCCATACGTCATATTCTCTTGATCAAAATCCATGCGCTCGCTGCTGTTGTCCGCCGAGGGCGTGGACGGCTATGGAGACGGCGTCGATCTGGTCGTCGTGAGCGCCCGAGGGGAAAGCGGCGGCCTCGTCGACAAAGTCTGTGTTCCAATGGCCGCGCACGAGGAAGACCTTGCCCGCCTCGGCGAGGGCCATCCAGCCGAGGGCACGCGAGAATTTGTCTCCTTTGACCGGGATCCCGCGAAGGGCGCGTCCCAGAGTGATCCGTTCGCCGCGGAGGTCCTGAACGACCGCGTGGCCGTTCGCGGAAAGCTCGACGGCATGGACCGTATCGCTCTCGGCGGAGATGCGTCCCAGAATGTACCGGCGCTGTTCGGGGTACTCGATCCGCTTTCTGTACCCGCCGTCGATGTAGAGATCGCCCTCTTTTGAGCGTCCCACACGGAAACTGGCAGTAAAGTCGGAGTTTGCCTTGGCCGAGATGCCGAGGTCGTAGCCACGCGCCCATCTGAGCCCGGCGGGAGGAGTCGAGACAATGTTAGCGAACCACGCACGCTTGAACATACCTCCCTCGGCCGGCATCGGTCGCTGCTGGTAAAGCGCCGAGAAGGAATACGCTCCAAGCTGCTTCTTGATCTCCTCGAGCTTTGCG
>CAYSMU010000088.1:0-9144 GCA_964432145.1 uncultured Chloracidobacterium sp. | reverse complement strand
CATATTGAAACTGAACGAAAATCACTTGTGTTTCTGGAAATTGCGGTCAACGTAGTCAAGTCTGAATTCCCAAGTAGCCCGTCTCGAACAAGCCCTTCCGGTGAAATGACAAGTGGATTTCCAGCAAAGGCCGAAAATGAACTGTAAGGCGAATTGCCCTGCCCAGTCGGTCCAAGAGGCAGTATCTGCCACCACGTCTGGCCGGCGGCGTGAAGAAAATCAACAAACTTAAAAGCTTGATCGCCGAGGTCGCCGATGCCAAAACGACCGGGAAGCGAAGTCGGGTGCAGGAGCAATCCTGATGACCTAACGGATAACATCAGACAATCTTAGCGCAATGCGCTGGTCCCGGTCGTTTGTGCAAAATTGAAGGCGACCCGATCGACGCCGACAGTGGCGGTATCCGGTAAGGTCGTTGCCACGTGCTATCGGAAATGATTCAATAGACCGCAGGTGAGCTATCTTATTTATCGAAACCTGGCGGCCCTCAATGAGATGGAAAAAGCCGAGGCTGAGCGCCTTTTTCTAGACTGCTGCGGCTCGACCTCATGGGCACGCCGAATGGCGGAATCAAGGCCCTTTAAGTTAGTGGACGACCTGTTTGCGTCCGCGGAGCGGATATGGGACTCCCTATCCCGGGCTGAGCAATTTGACGCTTTTTCACAGCCAAAGGTCACTGATAAAGAATTGGACAGCGATTACGAAGAGGCCTGTGACTTGTACAGGACGAAATTCGGGTTTATATTTGTGCTTAGTAACACTGAAAGATCGATCAGTGAAATGGCCTCAATATGTAAGGCACGGCTGGGGAATTCAGTCGAGACCGAACTGATGATAGCCGTCGAAGAGCAGAAGAAGATTACGGAGATCGGTTTGCGCAAACTTCTGGAAAAATGAGCTCTATCACAACACATATACTAGACATCACTAGCGGCAAACCGGGCGCAGGCATACCCGTTGTACTCGAACGGAAGACTCACACGGCCGGCTGGCAAGCTATAGCAGAAGGAATGACCGACATCGGAGGTCGAATTAACGACCTTCTGTCCCCGCGTGAGGCATTCCTTCCCGGGCACTACCGATTGATCTTCGAAACCGGCCCGTACTTTCTCCTTCAGAACATCGAGTGTTTCTTTCCTCAGGTAACGGTGAGCTTTGTCGTGAAAGATCCGACGCAGCACTATCATGTCCCTCTGCTTCTCAGCCCATTTGGCTATTCAACATATCGAGGAAGTTAGCCGCCGGCGTTGATCTCATGAATCGAACCCATGCTCACATCTCTAGCTCAAGGTTCTCTTGAGGCACATGTCCATAAGATAAAGAATGTATCCGGACAGGTGTCGGCCCAATGGCCGGGTCAGTCAGGTGAAAGGCAGCCCGTTCACTCGGTGTACGGCGGCGCGCAACTATTCCGGCACGATACTATTTCAAGGCTCGGCCATCTTGCCGTGGCTTCTTTTCAGACTTACGCCGTGGACGCAATGTCGTTTGGGGCTCTTCTCGGAATCCCGGACGAATTCCGGGATACGGTATTCGGGCGGATCGCTGAAAGATTGGTTCGTGACGCTATCGAGGATTATCGGATCGATTTCGAAGATGGTTATGGATACCGCTCCGATGCCGAAGAGGACGATCACGCAGTTAAGGCCGCGGTCGAAACCGCGAGAGCACTGGCCGACGATTCCCTTTCCCCATTTTTTGGCATCCGGATCAAACCGCTTTCCGCGGAGGTCTGCAGCCGCAGCCTGCGCACACTTGATCTGTATCTAACTTCGTTGTGCGCCGAGACGGGCGGACGACTGCCGGATAATTTCGTTGTTACGCTGCCAAAGGTCATGTCATCGGAGCAGATCACGGTTTTTGCGGCCGTCCTTGACGAACTCGAGTCAAAGCTGGGACTCGGAGCCGGATCGATCAGGCTCGAAATAATGGTTGAGACGACTCAATCGCTGATCGGGCCGGAAGGCGTCGCGGCACTGCCATCGATCGTCGCAGCCGGTCAGGGACGCATCCGAGGCGCACATTTCGGCGCATACGATTACACGGCCGCCTGCGGCATCACGTCGGCACATCAGGACATGCTACACCCTGCATGTGACTTTGCCAGGAACCTCATGCAGGTTTCGCTGTGCGGGACCGGCGTGTGGTTAGCGGATGGGGCCACGAATATCATGCCTATCGGTCCGCATCGCGGGACCGATCTGACAAGAGAACAGACTGCCGAGAACACGCTCGTCGTACATCGTGCGTGGAAGCTGCACTACGATCACTGCCGGTATTCGCTCGCGAACGGCTTCTATCAGGGTTGGGACCTTCATCCGGCACAGATCCCGACGAGGTACGCGGCGGTTTATGCATTTTTTTTGGAAGGGATTGACGACGCCGCAGCACGACTTACGAATTTCATTGATGCGGCAGCAAGATCGACATTAATAGGAGACGTTTTTGACGACGCGGCGACCGGCCAGGGCCTGCTGAACTACTTTCTACGTGCAGTTCGCTGCGGTGCGTTGACACATGCCGAGGCAGCCCGGCTTACAGGTCTCACCCTGGATGAACTTCTGTCCGCTTCATTTGTCAAGATACTCACCGATCGCCGGCACTGAACTAAGACGTCAATCGACTCCAAGCAGAATATCCATCGTCAACTGATCGAGCCGCTCGTATCTCAGCCCTTTCGACGCCAGGTCCTTTCGGTCAAAGTTTAGCGAAAGCAGCTCGCCAAAGCCGCCGATCCCGCTTCCGCGATCCGTTTCCGCGATCTCGGCCAGTATTTCGCCGATCCCCGGATGCTCGTTCCAACGTCGGGCCTTTTCCTTTAATACCAGATACGTACGCATGCAGCCGCGCGCGAAATCCTTCACTCCGTCGTAGTCTTCCGTTCGATAGGCATGTGCGTCAAAATGACGAGGGCCTGAATAGCCGACGTCTTCGAGGAACTTTACCAGCCAAAATGCTCCTTTCGGATTCGCAGAGCCAAATCTTAGATCCTGGTCGTACCGGCCGGGGACCTGATCGTTGAGATCGATGTGAAACAATTTTCCGGCCTCCCAGGCCTGAGCGACCGCGTGCATCATGTTCAGGCCCGGCATTGTCTCGTGTGCAACCTCCGGATTAACGCCTACCATTTCCTTATGGTCAAGTGTCTCGATGAAGGCTAAATACGCTGCCGTTGTCGCAAAGTAAATGTCGGCACGCGGTTCATTCGGCTTTGCCTCAAGTGCAAAGCGGTAACCGAAATTCTGCGAAATGTTGTATTCGCAAAGATAGTTCATCGCCTCGCGAAACCGCTTGATCGCGTCTTCAACACGCCTGCATCCATCAGTTTCGACGCCCTCACGACCGCCCCAGAGAACGAAAGTCTCGGCGCCGAATTCAGCCCCGAGCTCCATGGCCCGCATCGTCTTTTGGATCGCAAAGGCACGAACCTTCGCGTCGTTCGCCGTGAAGGCTCCGTCGCGAAAGACCGGCTCGTAAAATAGGTTTACGGTCGCCATCGGGACCTTCAAGCCATTTTCGTCACAGGCAACTCGGAATTCGGAAACGATCCGATCGCGTTCGGCGGTTGTCGCGTCTATCGGAACGAGATCGTTATCATGGAAATTCACCCCGTAGGCTCCAACTTCGGCAAGAAGCTTAACCGCGTCAACCGGTGAAAGAGTATCTCGTACCGCGTCGCCAAAAGGGTCGCGTCCGCGGTTCCCGACCGTCCACAGTCCAAAAGTGAATTTATGCTCCGGTCTCGGAGTAAGATCGTTGCTCATATTTTCTGGTTTCCAACTATTTTATTCTCAATCTCTTCCCTTCAGTGAGCTGTAAAGTCCACGGTATATCTCATAATTCTCTCCCAATGCAGCAGCTGAATCCGGGTTCGGTTCGATCACTATATTTGTTCTTACGGCAGTGGCACAAGCATCGTCAACCGACGGCCAGGCTCCAACGCCAACGCCGGCAAGTATCGCCGCGCCGAATGCGGCACCCTCGTCTGCCTCTATGGTTTCCACAGGCCTTTCAAAGCCGTCGGCCAGTATTTGTCTCCAGAGCGGCGAATGAGAGCCGCCGCCGCCGAGACGGATCGAACCGATCTCCGTTCCCAGTTCCCGAAATATCTCGATCGCATCGCGCAAGCTGAAGGCAACGCCCTCCAACACGGCACGAGCAAGATGGCCGCGAGTGTGACTCGCAGTCAGGCCGATAAATGCGGCACGTGCGTTCGGATCGAGGTGCGGCGTCCGCTCCCCCATCAGATACGGCAGCCATATCGCTCCATCAGACCCCGCCGGGGCCGCCGAGGCCTCGGCATCGAGTTGGGCAAAGGAGATATCGCTGGCAAAGTTCTCGCGAAACCACTTCAGGCTAAGTCCGGCCGCTAGCGTGACGCCGGTCATGTGCCATCGAGCGGGAATCGCATGACACAATGTGTGTACGCGGCCTCCCCGGTCGAGTGTCGGCCTGTCGGTAACGACAAAAACAACTCCCGAGGTACCGATCGTCACGCTCATCATACCGCCGCGAACAATGCCCATACCGATCGCTCCGGCGGCGTTGTCGCCCGCGCCGGCGACCACCGTCGTTCCTTCCAACAGGCCGGTCGCTTCAGCACCTTTACGAGACACTTTTCCGGTGACTTCAGTGGATTCAAAGACCTCGGGCAACTGCGTGCTGGAGATACCGAACTCATCCAGGATCACGTCCGACCATGTACGCGCCCTGACGTCGAACATTAAGGTCCCTGAGGAATCAGCGACGTCACTCGCCTTGTCACCTGAGAGCATCAGGCGGACATAGTCCTTGGGAAGCAGTATCGTTCGAACTCGCGACCAGCTCTCGGGCTCTTTCTGTTGCAGCCAGAGTATTTTTGGCAGAGTAAATCCCGTGATCGCCGGGTTGCAAACCAGTTCGATCAGCCTTTCGGATCCGATCTTTTCCGTGATCTCTCGACACTGCTCTTCAGTCCGCTGATCGCACCAGAGCATAGCCGGGCGGATCACCTTATCGTTTTCGTCCAGAAATACCGAACCATGCATTTGTCCGGAAAAGCTGACCGCACCGATCTCGTCGGGCCTGGCATCGTCGCCTGAAAGGACCTTCCGAATTGCCGCCGCCGCAGCCCGCCACCAGTCGACTGGATCTTGCTCGGCCCAGCCGGCGTGCGGCGACGCAAACTGTTCGTGATCAATCGTAGCCGAAGCACAAACTCTTCCCCGATCGTCAATAACTACCGCCCGCGAACCGCCGGTTCCAATGTCCAGTCCAAGGAATTTCACAACATCAATACGGTATCTGCAACGGCAGCAAGGCCGAGTCTGTTTATGTCGCAACGGAAGTTTGTCGGGGCGGAGATCCTAAAACGGCCCTTCCATTAGCGAGCGATTTCTGCCATGACAGGATGCGAGTTACACTATTTTACACTACGAATACCGAAACAATGGAAGACCTCTATTCAGTCAAAACGCCCTCCCTCGTACTGGACGTCGAGCGCACTCGGAGAAATGCTCAGCGTATCAGTCGAGTAGCTGTCGAGAACGGGGTTCGACTGAGGCCGCATATCAAGACGCATAAATGCGTCGAGGTCGCCCGTCTCCAGACGGAAGGGCATTTCGGCGGGATAACTGCGTCGACGTTGGCCGAGGTACGGGCATTCGCGGCAAACGGTTTCAGCGATATTACATACGCCGTCCCGATCGAAAGCGGCAAGTTCACCGAGGCGATCGAGATCGTCAAAGGCGGGACCAAACTAAACCTGATGACCGACGATATCGAAACCACGCGGCAGCTCGATCATACGGCCGCGAATTCGGGAGCTAAGATCGATCTGTTCCTGAAGGTCGATTGCGGTTACCACCGTTGCGGCGTCGAACCTGACGATCCCGCCGCGCTGCAGATCGCCCGCACGCTTTCAGATGCACGCAACCTGAGGTTTGCCGGTATCCTTACCCACGCCGGACACTCTTACCATGGCAGTTCAAAGGAACAGATCCGTTCGATCGCCGTGCATGAACGGGACGTGATGAGAGAGTTTGCGGAAAGTTTGAAACGCGACGGCATCGACGTACCGACCGTCAGCATCGGCTCGACCCCGACGATCACTCACATCGACCATCTTGGCGGTATCGATGAGATCCGGCCCGGAAACTATATCTTTTTTGACACGACCCAGGCCACGCTCGGCAGTTGTGGGATCGAGGATTGCGCTCTATCGGTGCTTTCGGCGGTAACACACGTCAGCCGCACCCATAAAAAGATCATTGTCGACGCCGGGGCCATTGCGATGTCAAAGGACCGCGGTGCCGTTGATATCGACGCCGCGTGCGGTTACGGGCGGGTTGTTGACCTTGAGGGAAACGATCTCGGACTTCGTTTGAATTCGCTTTCGCAGGAACATGGCGAGATGCATGTCACGGACGAAAACCTTTTCGATAGACTGACGGTTGGCTCACGAGTTCGGATCCTCGCCAACCACTCGTGTCTGACGGCCGCGCAGCACACGCATTATAACGTTCTTGAAGGAAATGCGATCGTAGACAAGTGGCAAATACATCTCGGGTGGTAAGTGGATATGAAACGGTTATTATCTATTCTGCTCGTATCGCTGATCGCAGCAAACAACGCCGTGCACGCTCAATCAATGGATAAGGTAACGAACGAACTCAAACGATTTGACGCCGTGTTTCAACAGGGCATGAAGGACTATGAGATCGCGGGCGGAGCGTTTCTGATGGTGCATGACGGTCAAGTCATCGACCACCAAACCTACGGCATGGCACACATCGCTAATAACTTGGCGGTCGATCAAAATACCATTTTCCATTGGGCATCTATTACAAAGACTCTCACCGGCATCGCGATAATGCAGTTTCGTGATCGCGGCAAGTTAAAGCTCGACGATCCGATTACGAAATTCGTGCCCGAGCTCCGCGAAGTACACAATCCTTTCGGCCCGATGGACGAGATCACGATAGGGATGCTGATGTCGCACACCGCGGGCTTTCGCGGCGGCACCTGGCCTTTTGGCGGCGACAAGGATTGGCATCCCGCCGAGCCTACCAAATGGTCGCAGCTCGTCGCGATGATGCCGTACACCGAAATTCTATTCAAGCCCGGCAGCAAATACAGCTACTCAAATCCGGGCATCGTCTATCTTGGCCAGGTGATCGAGCGCCTGTCGGGCGAGGATTTTGAGGTATATATGGACAAGAATGTCCTGCGGCCGCTCGACATGCGAAACAGCTACTACGACACGACTCCGCGGCATTTGCTCAGGCACCGTTCGCATAGCTATTCGATCTCGCGGGACGGCAAAAGAACAGAGGGCCGCTTTGACATGGACACCGGGATCACGGTCTCGAACGGCGGCCTTAACGCACCTCTGACCGACATGGCCAAGTACCTGAAATTTCTCATCGGCGACGCGGAACGCCGGGCCGAATATGACGGTGTCCTGAAACGCTCCAGTCTTGAGGAAATGTTCGTACCCGTGATCGAGGTCCTCGACGAACCAAAGGACGGCCGCGGCCGACGGGACTTTATGGGACGGTCTTTCTTTATCGAGGATAATTTTGGCCAGCGGTTTATCGGCCACAGCGGACACCAAAATAACTTTGCGCTTCATTTCTATTACAGTCCAGCGGCCAGGGCGGCGTATATTGTCGCTTTCAACACATGGCGTGACGGCACCGCGGCCGACCCGAAGGCTAACACCGACAGGCTCGACGCTGAACTAAAAAATTACCTGTTCGAGAAGGTGTTTCCTCTTTTTCCGAAAAAATGATCGCGGACCAATTGTCTATGAACTTTATAAACCGTTTTGCCGTTCTGGCTGTCGTTCTAATTGTCGTCATTTTCGCGGCGTGCTCGCAAAGGCCTGCGTCGGGTAATGCGGGCTCTAAAGATCCGGCACGAAAGATCCGTATCGGCTTTGCGATGGACGCTCTGAAACAGGAACGTTGGCAAAAAGATCGCGATCTTTTCCTTAAACGCGCCGCCGAACTTGGTGCCGAGGTAATACTTCAAACCGCAGACGGCAGCGACGAAGCCCAGATGAAGCAGGTCGAGAGCCTGTTGACACAGGGCATCGACGTGCTCGTGATCGTTCCGCATAACGCCGAGGTCGCCGGTGCCATGGTTGAAATGGCTCGTAAACAGGGAGTTCCGGTCATTTCTTACGACCGCCTTGTAAAGAACAGCTCGCCCGATCTTTACGTTTCCTTCGATAATGAACGCGTCGGCGAACTGCAGGCAAAGTATCTGTTCGACCACGCTCCGACGGGAAACTACGTCCTTATCGGCGGAGCTCCAACCGACAATAATTCACACCTGTTAAGGAAAGGGCAGCTGAATATCCTTCAGCCGGCGATCGACAGCGGAGCGATCAGGGTAGTTGCGGACCAGTGGGCAAAAGAATGGCTTGCCGAGGAAGCTCTCAAACACGCTGAAAATGCACTCACTCAAAACAACAACAACATCGTCGCATTGGTCGTCTCAAACGACGGAACCGCGGGCGGTGCGATCGAGGCGTTGAAGTCACAAGGCCTCGCCGGAAAAGTTCTCGTCTCGGGTCAGGACGCTGAACTCGGTGCCCTTCAGCGGGTGGTGGCCGGCACTCAGGCGATGACCGTCTACAAACCGATCTCACGACTTGCTCCCGCCGCGGTCGAAGCCGCGATCATGCTCGCCCGAAAAGAAAAATTGAACACCACGCGAACCGTTAACAACGGAAAGATCGACGTTCCATCGATACTCGTCGAGCCGATCTCGATCGACAAGAATAATGTTGACGTTGTCATCAATGACGGCTTTCAGAGGCGAGAGGACATCTACAAAAGGCCATAATTCTATTTATTGACCGGTAGGGTCGGGGGCTTGACGACTGTACGCTGGGTCACGACCATCTTCCACCGTCCGTCAACTCGACGCCAGATATTCATGTATCTCATACTAAGCGAGACCGACGTGCCGTCACGCCCGGCAGCAGAGATCGTCGCAAGCCCTGTCACAACGACCGTCTCGCCGAACACTCTTGCGATAAGGTCGTCGATCCGGAATTGCGTCAGCGGCAGCGAGGGAAGAGTTTTGCCCGGTTCGTATCTGATCACCGACCCGTCGGGCGTGATCAGGTACGCTCCGCGTGCCATCATGTCATCC
>CAYSMU010000087.1:0-9243 GCA_964432145.1 uncultured Chloracidobacterium sp. | reverse complement strand
AGCAGACGCTCTCAGCCGAGGGATTCTCGGGCCAATCGTTCAGCACACACGTTCCGCATACGGTTCGCGGAAAGGAGACCCAAACGTGCTCGGATTGCCACGTGTCTAAAGACAAGGACAACAACGCCTGGCTCGCACAGGTGATGCTGCAGGGAACGAACTTTGTTAACTTTATGGGCCGCTACATATATGTAGCGGCAACCGACGCCCTCGAGGCAGTCGCGGTTACTGAGCATACCGAGCCGCAGGCGGTTTACGGCAGCAATCTTCACAAACTTGCGTATAAGGACAACTACGAGAAATTTGTCCGCGAGGGGCGCGAGTTGGAAGAGGTATATGAGAACAAAGGCCGTCCTGAGGTCCTGCAGGTTCAGGTCCGCGGAGAATATGCATATGTAGCCGCGGGTAAAGGCGGACTACGAGTGTACGACGTCGCGCAGATCGATCACAAGGGTTTTTCGGAGCGGATCGTGACTGCTCCGGTCTCGCCGATCGGCCAGAAGTTTTATGTCGACACGAAGTACGCGACTGCGGTCGCGGCACCGTCGACCCTGGCGGTCGATCCGACACGTTGGAGGACCGTTCGTAACGACGACGGTTCATTCAAACAAGTTCCGCCGGACGAAGCTTTGAGGCTCAATGCAGAGGCGAAGAAAGCGGGCAAACCAGCGCCCGCGGTTAACGAAGAAGGACCGATCCATCCGCTCTATGCATATCTCTATGTTGCGGATCGGGAGGAAGGATTGATCCTTGTCGGCGCCGGGACTCTGCTCGATGGCGAACCGAGGAACAATTTCCTTAGTCGGGCACTTACATACAATCCGAATGGCGTGCTCACCGGCGCAAGTAACATCACTATAGCCGGCAACTTCGCGTACATTACAACAAAGAAGGAGTTGGTGGTGATCGACATTTCGACGCCGCTGCAGCCCAGGGTTGCCGTCCAGATCCCGATGAACGAGCCGAAGGCGGTTGCCGTCCAGTTCCTCTATGCGTTCGTTGTTGACGCCGACGGAATGAAGGTCCTTGATATTAAGAATCTTCAGACCACCGGAGCAGTGAGGCTCATCGACGGCGCTGAGGTACCGCTCAGGCACGCTCACGATATTTACGTCGCTCGCACCTACGCCTATGTCGCCAATGGCGAAGAGGGCGTCGCGATCATTGACGTTGAGCGGCCTGAACAGCCAAAGCTGGATCAAATGTTCAGCGCCGACGGAACGATAAACGATGCACACGCGGTAAAGGTGGCGATGACAAATGCCAGTCTCTATGGTTATGTCGCGGACGGCAAGAATGGGCTTAAGGTGCTTCAACTAACCGATCCCGAGACGATGCCGAATTTTGCCGGCTTTAGTCCTAGGCCTGAGCCTCGTTTGATCGCGACATTTAAGACAAAAGGTGAAGCGATAAACATCTCCAAAGGACTCGACCGGGACCGCGCCGCTGACGAGAGCGGCAATCAGATCGCAGTGTTCGGCCGGCGAGGTGCACGACCGTTCGCGTTCGAGGATGTAATGCGAATGCTAAGGACAAATAGCGGTACGGGTGATTTCTTTACGGTTTCGGATACTCCTGTCAAATAACCAGTAATAACAACGAGGAGGGCGTTTGGTGAAGTTTAGAGGTTTGTTTTGCGGCATCATAATGTGTTTGGGGTTTGTCTTCTCGGGGCCGGTCTTGGCCAGCGGGATAAAGGAGGACGTGCCTGCAAAGTACCGGGCGCGATTCGAAAGATGGAAGGCCGAATTCCTCTCGACCGAGATCGGACGTCTTCAATGGAACACGTATGCAGATAACCCGCGGTTTGAACTGAAGATCAAGGTAACAGGTGATAGAGGAAAAGGAGCAGGGACCGACAAGTACGTCTGGGATGACAACGGCAATTTCGTCGGTGCTACGATAACGCTGGGAGCTGACATCGACCAGGGCTTTCCAAATCCGGTTTATTACCCGGTACTCAACTCTCTTTCGACGGCGGCTTCGCAATTCCTGATAAATGGCAACGTTCTTGCTGCTACGAAGATCTCCCATGAGATCGGCCACGTTAACCAAGCTGCAAAGGCAAACCGTAGTGTCGTTGAACTCCAGGATCGGCTAATGCCCGTCTATGTCTCGATCTTTCTGAAAAACGGCCTGAATACTAAAGACCGAAAGCTCATCGAACTTGCGAACCAAATGGGAGGAACGCCGGTCGAGATCTGGGAAAGCCGCGAATACTGGAGCGAGGTAAATGCCATGCTGTTTATTCGTGAGCGGATACGTAATGAGGAATCATTTTGTCACGTCGCTGGCCGGATCAAACAGAATCTGACCACTTACGCTCGGGAGTACGAGCAGAGATTTGAGCAATTTCCCGAGATTTCTCGGTCTCCCTGCTGGAAGTAACGCCCTTCGAAACCCAATAAATTACGGTTGGATCCGATCGAAAGCCACTGGTGCAACGGCATCCGGCCGACTTTTTCAAAACGGAATTGGTCAAACCCATTATTTATTTTTTCCAAATTGGTAAAATCATCGCTTGACATTGGATAACCGTCAGGTACATAATACCTCCGCATTCTGGCATCCATTGAAAGTAAGTTCGGGATAAACCGGGCGACGTGAGGAAATGAAGGTATAGGCTGCCATTTTTAATTGGTGTTACCAATTAGGCCCAACGCCCTCTTTTCGACGACACTTTCAGGCCAGGCTGACGGACAAAAGTTTTTGAATTTGAGACGACTAAAGGATGTGTGTTATGAAAACGAGTTCAGCGCGTAGCTTCTTTCTGTTTTGTGCGTTGTTAATTGTCCTGGCAATGACCTTGTCGGTCGCTGCACAGGAGTTTCGCGGCACGGTTACTGGTACTATCACCGACCCGGCCGGAGCGGCGGTTCCAAATGCAACCATCACGATCCGGAATGTGGGGACAAATGCTACCAATACCGTGACTTCGAATGGCGAGGGAGGGTATATTGTCCCACTGCTTCAGCCAGGCCGATATAACATATCGGTGACCGGCAGCGGATTTAAGACCTCAACTCGTGAGAATGTCGAGATCAAGGTCGATGACCGAGTTTCGGTCGATTTTCAACTCGAGATCGGCACCTCAGCCGAAGTCAATATTGTCGCCGACACCGAGCTGATTGAGCGTGGATCGGTAACGGCGGGAACGTCCGTCAGTCAGCGACAGATCGCAGAGCTGCCTCTTGCTGAAGGAGCACCTTACGTGCTTGCCACCCAGGCACCCGGCGTCGTTTACACAGGCGACCCCAATTTCACGGGTCCGACCGCTAACGGCAACCTTGCCGGATTTCGCACAAATGGTACCGCGGGCAACCAGATAAACCTCGATGGTTCACCTAATCTTGCCTACAGCGGCCAGGTCGCTTTCACACCACCGTCCGATGCCGTACAGGAATTCAAGGTACAGACAAACAGCTTCGATGCTCAGAACGGTTTCACGGCCGGTTCGACCGTCAACGTAGCTTTAAAAAGCGGTTCAAACAAGTTCCACGGTTCAGCGTATCTGTATGATCGCGACAAGAGCCGTACGGCAAATAATTTCTTTAACAATCGCCTCGGTCGCGAACGACCCGATCGTAAGTACAATCGTTATGGTTTCACGTTCAACGGCCCGGTCATTAAGGACCGCACGTTCTTTCTCGGTGCATTCGAACGGCAGAAAGACAACGTTGCACAGCCAACAACGTATTCGGTCCCGACCGAGAAAATGAGGAACGGCGATTTCACCGAACTTATCGTCGATCCGACAAACATCGCCAATGCTAATAACACGATCATCTATAACCCGTTCTCAGGCGTCCTGAGTGGCTCGAATGTGGTCCGGACCTCATTTGGTTGTCCGACGAGCGGTGCCGTGCCGGCAGGGTCCAGTTGTAATATCATTCCGGCCGCACTGATCTACGCACCCGCCCTGAATTTTCTCAAACTTTTTCCAAAAGCGAATCAGGCAGGTCTTGTAAACAATTTTGTCACGAACCAAAACCTCATACGGCCGTACAAATCGTACCTTGTGAAGATAGACCATAACTTCAATGACAATAACCGAATGTTTGCAAAGTGGTTTAGGAGCGCAAACACCGAAGATCGTTACAATTTGGAAGGTACAGAGGATTCGATCACTCGCGGATTTGAGGATCGTCGAAATAACGGCTTCAATGTAAACTACACGTCGGTTCTTTCATCGAATTGGATCCTCGATATTCGGGGCAGTTGGAATCAGTTCAAACTTCAAAGGTATCAGGTCGATCAACCGACAGCGGGGGATTTGGGCTTTACCGGCATACCGGCAGACAGACAGGGTAATCTATTTCCGCGATTTGATTTTCGTAACTACATGACGCTCGGGTCGCAGCGTGCCGACTGGAACAATGGCCAGGCAAGACCGTTCGACCTGTGGTCCATTCAGCCTACGGTGACAAACCTGGTCGGGAACCATTCGATCAAATACGGATTTGACTACAGAAATCTCCGGGAGAGATTCAACACAGCCGGATATGCCGCGGGACGCTTCTTTATAGACGGAACATATACGATGCAGGCGTCAAACTCGGGCTCAACGCAACGAGACCGTGCCGGCCGCGATCTCGCTGCCTTCCTTTTGGGAGTACCGGTCGCAAACTCAAACAGTCTGATCGACAACCCCACGGAATACGACACAAAGGAAGACTACTATGGCATGTTCATCCACGATGACTGGAGAATACGTCCGAATCTAACGTTGAATCTTGGCATTAGGTACGAGCTCGAAACAGGCGTTCGCGAGAGTCAGGGCCGCATCGTAAAGGACTTTGATCGATCCGTCGCAAGTCCGATAGCGGCTGCTGTACTTGCAAACTACAATGCAAGTGTGCCGTCAGGCGTGCCGATCGGTGCGTTCCAGAATTTGGCCGGCGGATTGATCTTTGCCAGCGGATCTAAGGATCCAAATCAATCAACTGATAAGAACAACTTCCAGCCTCGTCTCGGTCTATCGTGGGGCATAAATACCAAGACAGTGTTTCGAGCGGGTTTTGGCATGTTCACGGCTCCATTCCAGATCCAGGCTATCTTTCAACCCGGATTCTCGACACCGACCCTATTTACGCCCAGCACAAACAACGGTCTGACGTTTCTGGCGACTTTAGCAAATCCGTTTCCGTCAGGCGTGGCGCCGTCTCCCGGTTCATCACGCGGGTTGCTGACGTTTACCGGCCGCGATGTCACATCATCAAATGCGACCGGCCCGACAAGCACGGTCCTCTCGTTCGATCGGCAGAACGCAAATTTTACGCGTTACATGATCGGCATTCAGCGTGAGCTTCCGTTCAAGATCGGGGTTGAGGCGACCTACATCTATTCTTCAGGCAAGGATCTAGCTGTTTCGAGAGAATTAAACGCGATCCCGACTCAATACCTGAACAATTTCACGCCATCGACCGATCCCTCGACGATACTTGCCGCAATCACGGCGGTGAATACGAACTTAAACGCGACCGTTCCAAACCCATTCCGCGGTCTTATTACGGACAGTGCGACGTGGAATGCAACTACGATCCAGCGACGACGTCTTCTCACCCCGTTTCCGCAGTACGGCAACATTGCTGTCACTGAGTACAACGGAACGAGCAACTATCAGTCGTTCTCGCTTCAGTTTGTCAAACGGTTTACCGAGGGGCTGTCGCTCAATGGTTCGTACACGTTCTCTCGTGAACGGCAATCGACGCAGTACCTGAATCCGCAAGACACTGCCTTGACTGAGATCGTATCACCGACGGAACGGCCGCATCGCTACACAGCGTCGGCGATCTACGAGTTGCCGTTCGGTAAAAAGCGTCGGTTTGGCAGCGGTTGGAATTCGGCAGTCGATGCGATCCTCGGAGGTTGGCAGTTACAGGGCGTTTACGAATGGCAAAGCGGCGAACCGCTGCAGTTCGGCAACGTCTATTACAACGGCGATCCGAGCCAACTCGTCAACCGCCTTGGTAAACGTGACAGCCAAGGGCGCAAATACGGGATCGATGTTCCGGCCTTTGACATAGCAGGATTCTTTCTCGGCGGTGTACAGTCGGCGGCAAATGTGCCCGGGTTCTCCAACAACTATACAAGCAGCTCGACGAACGCCTTACGGTACTTCCCGCAGACAATGTCAAATTTCCGAAACCAGCGTTTTCTTAAGTTTGACGTTGGGTTATCTAAGAACTTCCGCATCGGCGAGGGCAAGAAGATACAGATCCGGGTTGAGGCGATCAACTTGTTGAACAGCCCGTATTTCTCGGGCCTTAACCTTGATCCTACAAATGCCGCATTTGGTCTGGCGAATACGCAGCGACAACCGCCGCGTGACATCCAGATCGGTGGACGCTTCACGTTTTAGCGTGTAGCGACAGAAGCCTTAGGCTGACAGGTGAGCGTCACATGGTCGACCACGCATTTTGGCCGTTCTATGTGACGCTCTTTATCATCAAAGAATTTAGTGAGGGGTTCTTTCTTACATTTCCTTTTTCTCTTTTTGATCTCAACCGCGTATGTTTCGGCGGCTGATATCATTGTTGCGGCCGATGGAAGCGGGAATTGCAGGACCGTTCAGGAAGCCGTAAACCGGGTGCCCGCAAACAATCCCAGGCGAGTGGTGATCGCGATAAAACCCGGCGTATACAGGGAGCAGGTCCGCATTCCGGCTAATAAGCCTTATGTTTCGTTTGTCGGAACAGACGCGGAAAAAACGGTACTTACATTTAGCCTTTCCAGCAAAGAGACCGGGTCGACCTCGGCGGCGTATGCAACCTATATCGGCGGCCACGACTTTCGTGCCGAGAATATCACCTTTGAGAATTCGTTCGGTACTGGATCGCAGGCCGTCGCGGTATTGGTCGAGGCCGACCGCGTAGTATTCAAAAAGTGCCGCTTCCTGGGTTGGCAGGACACACTCTACGCAAAAAATGGACGGCAGTACTATCTCGACTCGTACATCGAGGGCCATGTAGACTTCATTTTCGGACAGGCAGCTGCCGTTTTTGAGAATTGTCATGTACATAGCAAGGGCGACGGCTACATCGCCGCACCGATGCGGTTCGCGGCCGATGAGCCGGCAGGATTTGTTTTCAGCAAATGCCGTTTGACCAGCAACAACACGAAGAATGGCATTTATCTGGGGCGGCCGTGGCGTGACTACGGCCGCACCGTCTATCTCAATACGCAGATGGACGCCGCAATTCGCCCTGAGGGCTGGCACCATTGGCTGCCGGAGAGAGAGAGAACGGCATTTCTTGCCGAGTATCGATCATCAGGCCCTGGTGCGAGTCAGTCAGCCCGCGTGAAATGGGCTCGCCAATTAACAGATGCCGAAGCAGCGGCATACTCCGTCGAGAGTTTTCTAAAAGGGAAGGACGGCTGGGATCCGAGGACATCGAAAGACGCCTGGCTCGAAAAAACCAAGCCCGACTGGAAGTTCGTAGCGTGGACTGATGTCTTTAAGCAAGCCGCTCTGTGGTATCAAACCGACGAGGCAGCACGGATAGCAGATCAGGTCATTCTCTATCAAAAGGAGAATGGTGGATGGGACAAAAACGTCGATATGGCCTTGATGCTTACACAGGCGGAAAGGGCTGACCTTATCGCAAAACGCTCCGATATCAGCGAGACAACGATCGACAACCGGACGTCGTATCCGCAGGTCGCTTATCTCGGCCGCGTCATCACCGCCAGCTTGTTGAAATCGTCTCCGCCGGCAAATCTGTCGAAGTACCGTGAGGCATTTAACAAAGGGCTAGACTATCTGCTTGCCTCGCAGTATGAGAACGGCGGATTTCCGCAGTTCTTCCCTCTGAAAAAGGGTTACTACACTCACATCACATTTAATGACGACGCGATGATCGGTGTCCTGAATGTGCTTCGTGATATCGCGAATTCGAAAGACGACTATAAATTCGTCGACGAAGTGAGAAGACAGGCCGCCACGAGGGCCGTGGCAAAAGCGATACCTCTAATACTCCGGTTACAGGTCGAGATCAGCGGTAAAAAGACCGCCTGGGTTCAGCAGTACGATGAGAACACGCTCAAACCGGCCTGGGCGAGAAAATTTGAACCTCCGTGTTTGGCCTCTGGCGAAAGCGTCGGGATCATCAGGTTTCTTATGCAGGAAAAACCGACGCCGGAGATCATTGATGCGATCGAAGCGGCGATCAAGTGGTTTGATGCGAATAAGATCTTAGGCATTCGCTGGGAACGCGTCAATGGCGAAAATGTTGTCGTCAAGGACAAGACGGCAAAGCCGATCTGGGCCCGGTTTTACGAATTCGAGACGATGAAGCCGATATTCATCGGCCGCGATGCAGTGATCAAATACGATGTAATGCAGATAGAAGCTGAACGCAGAAACGGTTACGCCTGGTACGTAGAAAGCCCTCGCAGTCTGATCGAGAATGATTATCCAAAGTGGAAGGCCCGGCTCGCGGCAGCGAAATAGATAAAAAATGCAAAACAGACGAGAGTTCATTCAAAAGCTGGCTATCGGGACTGCAGGGATTGCCGTCTTCCCGGCTATCGCGTTCGGACAAGCAGATCCGTGGACGACAGAATATCCAAAGATATTGGCCCGAATTAAACCGCCAAAATTCCCGAAACGTAATTTTAGTATTCTGAAGTACGGGGCAAAGGCGGGGTCATCGATGGACTGCCGCGAGGCGATCAACAGGGCGATCGAAGCCTGCAATAAGGCAGGCGGCGGCCGGGTCGTTGTTCCTGCGGGGGAGTTTCTGACCGGGGCTATACGGCTGAGATCGAATGTAGATCTGCATATTTCAAAAGGGGCGACCTTGAAGTTCGCTACGGAAGCAAAGGCTTATCTCCCGATCGTACACACGCGTTGGGAGGGCATGGAGTTGATGCACCTGTCGCCTCTCATCTATGCCTATGAAGAAAAGAACATTGCGATCACGGGCGAGGGAACGCTTGACGGGCAGGGCAAGTCTTTCTTCTGGAAGTGGCACGGTAACCCGAACTACGGCGGCGATCCGGCGAAGCTAAGCCAGAGAACGGCCAGGGCACGACTTTACGAGATGATGGACAAGAACGTGCCGGTCGCGGAACGCATCTTTGGCGAGGGGCACTGGTTGAGGCCGCAGTTCATTCAGCCTTACAAATGCAAGAATGTCCTGATCGAGGGCGTAAAGATCGTCGATTCGCCCATGTGGGAGGTACATCCCGTACTATGCGAGAACGTTACTATTCGAAACCTGCATATCGCTTCACACGGCC
>CAYSMU010000086.1:0-9286 GCA_964432145.1 uncultured Chloracidobacterium sp. | reverse complement strand
AAATTGTGACCGAGGGCACAGATATGTGCGATGGAGAATGATATTTGGTTTGAAGGACTGGTTAAAAACTATGAACACGAACGATCTCAGGAGTTTTCAAAGTCATTTCAGCGCGGTGCCGGTAAGTTCCTCGTATGTCGAGAACCTTGTCGGCAATACACCGCTGCTTGCCATCCATTGCCATTTCAAGGGCGAGAGGCGAACTGTTTTCGCTAAGGCAGAGCACCTCAATCTTTCAGGCAGCATCAAGGACCGCATGGCGTTCCACATCCTCAAGTCGGCTTACCGCGACGGCCTGATCCGAAAGGGCGACATAATCGCAGAGGCGACAAGCGGCAACACGGGGATCTCATTTGCCGCGATCGGGCGCGCGTTCGGCAATCCGGTCCACGTTTTCATGCCCGAATGGATGAGCCAGGAACGCATCTCATTGATCAAGAGTTACGGTGCCGACGTGACTTTGGTCTCAAAGGATGAAGGTGGTTTTCTCGGCAGCATCGAGATGGCCGATGCGTTTAGATATGAGCATGGCCGCGTGTTTTTGCCGCATCAATTCTCGAACCTTTCAAATCCGGAGGCTCATTATTTGACGACCGGTCCCGAGATCCGTGCCCAACTGACCCGGATCGGATTCGAACCCGACGCATTCGTCGCGGGCGTAGGAACCGGCGGCACCATCATGGGCTGTGCGGCGTATTTCCGTGAGAAGAATCCGGATATCAAGATCTATCCGCTCGAACCCGCCGAGTCGCCAACGCTGTCAACCGGCCATAAGGTTGGCAGCCACCGCATTCAGGGAATTTCGGACGAATTCATTCCCGCGATCTGCGATCTTGGCAAACTTGACGAGGTCATCAGCGTATCCGACGGAGATTCGATACTGATGGCGCAAAAACTGGCCGCCGATCTGGGGTTGGCTGTCGGTATCTCTTCCGGAGCAAACTTTATCGGTGCTCTGATCGCGATGGAGCGGCTGGGGAAGGACGCGATAGTCGCAACAGTATTTTCCGACGACAACAAGAAATATCTGAGCACGGACCTCGTCCGCGACGAGCCCGTCAAGCAAGAATATCTTACGCCGCACGTCGAGCTTTTCGGCTATCAGACAATTGGCAGGGTCTTTTCAACTATCGCAGAAGGACACTAGAACCCAAGAACAACTAGTTAATGACTGGAATGCCGCCATGGCTTTCGGGCGATCTTAGTTGCCATTAGCCAAACTTGACAATCCCATAAGAAACGGTTGAACTTCTCAATTACTGTGAGCGATACACTTACACCGGTAGTAATGAAATTTGGCGGTACGTCGGTCGGAGATGTGGCGGCATTTGAGCGTGTTTTTCATATCGTTTCGACGCAGATCGAACGGCGGCCTGTCGTGGTCGTTTCTGCAATGACAAAGGTGACCGACGCACTTTTAGCAGCGTTTGAGACCGCGAAAAAAGGTGACGTCGCAGTGGCGATCGCGTCGCTTGAACCGCACTTCGAGCGGCATGTCGAGGTCGCCAAGCACTTCATTCCTGAGGGCAGTTCCAATTTGTTTGACGCTGAGCTTCAGTTCGCCCGCGATGAACTAAACGACCTTTTGATACGTGTCTCCCGTCGTAGTTTGCCGCTCTCGATGCTAAAAGACGCCGTCGTATCGTACGGCGAACAGCTTTCATCGAGATTGCTGACTGAGGTCCTCAAGGCTAAGGGCTTAAACGCCCGGCAGGTAGATTCGCGTCGGCTGATCGTGACCGACGATGAATTCGGTGCCGCCCAGCCGATCTGGGAAGAAACGGCGGAACTTGTACGACTGGAATTGCAGCCCTCGATCGCTGCCGGCGAAGTTCCGATCATGGGCGGATTCATCGCCGCCAATCGTGCCGGCGAGACGACAACGCTTGGCCGCGGCGGGTCGGACTTTTCAGCTGCTCTCGTTGCTGCGGCTTTGAAGGCGGACGAATTACAGATATGGACTGACGTAACGGGCGTGATGACGTGCGACCCGCGGATATGCGGTGAAGCGAAGACGATCCCCGTTCTTTCTTATGAAGAAGCGGCCGAGCTTGCGTATTTTGGTGCGAAAGTCCTGCACCCGAAGACGATAAAGCCTGCGGTCGACCATGCTATTCCCGTTCGCGTCTGCAACACGTTCGAACCCGACGCAGTCGGCACAATGGTGCTCGCGGATTCTGCCGAGGCACCAAATAAGATCAAGTCGATCGCCCACAAAAAGAACATTACGATCCTACGGATCACGTCGGCCCGGATGCTCGGCAGCTACGGCTTTATGAGTGCGTTATTCCAGGTCTTTGAGCGGTTTCGCACGGTGATCGACGTTATTTCGACGTCCGAAGTCTCTGTTGCTCTCACGCTCGACAATACCGGCGAATTAGACAAGATCGTCACGGAGCTGCAGCGGCTTGGCGATGTTGAGGTCGAGCCGGGTTATGCGGTCGTTTGCGTGGTCGGAGAAGGCCTGAGAGCGTCTACGGGTCTTGCGTCAAAAGTATTCTCGACGATCGAGGACGTGAACGTTGCCCTTGTTTCGCACGGAGCTTCGAGTGTTAACCTTACGTTTGTCGTCAAAGAAGAGGTCGTGCCCGACGTGATCAGGCGGCTGCACAGGGCACTTTTCAAAAAAGATTGACGTTCAGAAATGTACGGGCGGGAAACAAGAAGACAGGGATCAATGCGAACGTAATTCGAATTATCTTGTTAGTTCGCCGTGAGGCAGTGAGTTTGCGGAAATCTCGTTTTCTCAGTAGTGCCCCGAGCGGAAAGATGCCGAAATACAGGATGAACTTTACCGCGTCGAGCAACGTGGCGACCGTCTCCGTGACAGGCATTTTAGTACAACTGCCGGCCACATAACACGGTGCAAATAGCCCGATTATCGAATTTAGGATCATCAGGCAAAGGCCGGTCATCGCGAGACACGCAATTCCGAGCAAGGCTATCCTGAGAGCAGAATTCACCAAGTTATACTAGCAGAGTCGAAAGCGAATGAAACTATTTGAACTAACAAAGGCGTTGATGGAGATACCGTCGGTGTCGGGTGACGAATTGGCGGTCGGCCGCTGGCTTCGGGACTATCTCGAAAGCTTAGGCTGGACCGTCGAACTGCAGGCTGTCTCGGAAAACCAGAACAACGTTATCGCCTGGCTCAACGATACACCGCGTGTTTGGCTTTCGACGCACATGGACACTGTGCCGCCGTTCATTCCGCCGACCGAGGACGATGAGAAGATCTACGGACGCGGCTCGTGCGATGCGAAGGGCATCATCGCCGCCCAGATCATCGCTGCAGAGATGCTGCGAAAAGAAGGGATAGAGGACATCGGATTGCTTTACACCGTCGAGGAGGAACGCTCGTCGACCGGTGCCAAGGTGGCCAATAACCATCCGATCGCAGCAAAGTGCGAATACCTGATCAACGGCGAACCGACGGACAACGATCTTGCCATCGGCTCAAAGGGCACATTCCGCCTGAACATTAAGACCGCTGGTAAGGCCGCCCACTCGGCATATCCCGAGGAAGGCGAATCGGCGATCGAAAAGCTGCTCGATATTCTCGATGATATTCGACATACAAAATTTCCCCACGACGATTTCTTCGGTGAGACGACTGTCAATATCGGCACGATCGACGGCGGGCTTGCCCTCAATGTAATTCCACCTGCCGCCGAGGCCGGACTTGCCATAAGACTGACCACTAAGAAGCAGCCGATCGAGGACGCCGTCCGAAGCGTTGTGCGCGATCGCGGCGAGATCGAGATATTATCGTACAGCGAGCCGGTACGGATGCTTGAGGTAGACGGGTTCAACCAAAAGGTCGTGCGGTTCACGACAGACATCCCGCACCTCACAAACTGGGGCCAGCCGCTGCTCCTCGGCCCGGGCTCGATACTCGTAGCGCATACTAAGGATGAGTTTGTATTGAAGAGGGACGTGGAAATTGCTGTCGCACTTTACACGGATCTTGTGCGGAGACTATTGGGGAATTAACCACATAGGGACATAGAACACATAGATAGCAGGCATTACGTGAAAAATGAACAAGAAGACTGTAGATAAGCTTAGCTACGACGTTCTTGGTGCAGCGATTGAGGTGCATAGAGCCATAGGGCCCGGACTTTTGGAAAGCGTCTATCACGACTGCATGAAACATGAGCTCGATATTCGTGGGTTGGGATTTGCATCTGAGTTTGTCGTGCCCGTTAACTATAAAGGGCTCACCGTTTCGACCGAACTTCGTTGCGATTTGTTTGTCGAAGGGCGTTTAGTTGTCGAATTAAAGACAGTTTCAGCTTTTGTTCCGATCCAACAGGCTCAACTCTTGACGTACATGAAACTCCTTGATGCTCCTAAGGGCCTACTGCTTAATTTCAGTGCAGTCAATATATTCAGAGATGGGCAACGGACTCTGGTAAATGACATCTATCGACTCTTACCGGATGACTAAATCTATGTGCTCTATGTTTCTATGTGGTGAAAATAAAATGAGAATCGCACTTATCGGCTACGGAGCGATGGGAAAGCTCATCCACCGCCTGGCAGAAGAAAAAGAACATGAGATAACCGTGATCATTGACGATGCCGATGCCGGGCTGTCTGCGGCGGATCTGGCTGAAAAGCTGCGAGGTGTCGATGTCGCGATCGATTTCACGGTTGCCGATGCCGTTCGGCGTAACGTCGAAGCGTGCGTCGCCGCGGGTGTTCCGCTGGTCGAGGGAACGACCGGGTGGAACCCGCAGCGAGATGAGATCGAGCGCATAGTGACCGACGGAAATGGAGCGATGGTCTTTGGAGCGAATTTCTCGATCGGGGTTAATCTTTTTTATCGCGTCGCAGAGTTCGCGGCCGAACTATTCTCGAAATTTCCCGAATATGAAGCCTATATCGAGGAACAGCATCACTCCCGCAAGAAGGACGCCCCGAGTGGTACCGCCTTGAAGGTCAAGGAGATCGTCGAAAGGGTGCTCTCGGCCAATGCGGACAAGAGTGTCCGCGTTCCGGTCGCCGCCACACGGGCCGGAAACATTCCAGGCACACATCGAGTCGGCTTCGACGGCCCTGCGGACCAAATATTGTTAGAACACACCGCACGCTCACGCGAGGGTTTTGCATTTGGAGCCATAATGGCGGCTGAGTGGATCGTCGGGAAAAAGGGATTTTACGAGTTTACCGATGTGATCGACGAGATCGCTGATTGAAGAATAAACCACAGATAAATACAGATGGACACAAATGATTTTCTGCCTGAGGGGCGCGGGAAATTATCATCGGCAAGTTTCGGAGAGATCAATCCGATAACTGAAGCGATAATTGGTTGTTCTTATGCAGTTTCAAATACACTTGGCTGTGGTTTCCTTGAAAAAGTATATGAAAATGCTCTTGCTCACGAATTGAGAAAAGTTGGCTACGATGTCCACCAGCAACATGGGATATCCGTGATGTATGATGGGATAACTGTAGGAATTTTTGAAGCGGATCTCGTGGTCAACGGAGTAGTAATAGTTGAATTGAAAACGGTAAGAATCCTAACTGACATCCACATGGCTCAGTGTATGAACTACCTGCGAGCAACCGGTGCCCGCATTTGTTTGTTGATCAACTTCGGTAACCCAAAAGTTGAAGTAAAACGAATTATTCTTGACTGATTTCTGTGTTTATCCGTATTTATCTGTGGTAAATATTCCCCCAAAAATTAAGATCTGCTGTATTTCAAGCGTACAAGAGGCCGCTACGGCTATTTCTTTTGGTGCTTCTGCCGTTGGGTTGGTTGGGAAGATGCCTAGCGGTCCGGGGCCGATTGAGGATGACTTAATCAAAAGAATTGCGAAGTCCGTCCCGCCGCCGATCGCCACTTTCTTGCTGACGAGCCAGCAAACTGCTCACGGGATCATCGAACATCACCACCGTACCAAAACAAACACGATCCAGATCGTCGATGAACTTATCGGCCGCGAATACAACTTGATCCGCGGGGCTCTGCCGCACATTAAGCTGGTTCAGGTAATTCATGTAGTGGGCGAAGAGTCTGTTGACGAAGCCGCCGAGCTTGCCGAACATGTCGACGCGATCTTGCTGGACAGCGGCAATCCGACATTGGCGGTCAAAGAACTCGGCGGAACGGGACGACGCCATGATTGGAGTTTCAGCAGGAAGATCGTCGAAACTTGCGGCAAGCCGGTGTTTCTCGCCGGTGGCTTGAATGCGGGCAATGTCCGCGAGGCGATCGAGACGGTGCAGCCCTTCGGACTTGATATCTGTTCGGGTGTGCGGACGGACGGAAAGCTGGATCAAAAGAAACTCGAGTCATTTTTTGCCGCGATCATGAGCCTTTGACGATGAGCTGCGGCACACTCCCTACCGGTCGTGTTTCTGCCTTAATATCTATGTTAATCTGTGGTTTCGGTTTACTGATCTATGACGACAAAAATTGACTGGATGCGGGGTTGTGCGACCGCACTGATCACGCCGTTTCGTAAGGACGGATCGATCGATGACGAGTGTTTTCGCTCGCTGGTCGAACGTCAAATAACTCACGGAGTAAAGCTCCTGGTACCGTGCGGCACAACCGGCGAGAGCGTGACGATGAGCGAATCGGAGCGTCTGGCAGTTATCAGATCTACGGTTGAGGTCGCCAAACGACATAAGGCACATGTAATTGCGGGTACGGGCAGCAACAACACCGCAGCCGCGATCGACTTCACCAGAAAGGCACGCGAAGCCGGAGCCGATGCGGCATTGATCGTTGCACCCTACTACAACAAACCGACCCAAGAGGGAATGTTTGCCCACTTCTCTGAGATCGCAAAGAGCGTCAAGGGCTTTCCGATCATGCTTTATAACGTGCCGTCGAGGACTTCGTCGAACATCTCAGCCGAGACGACCCTGCGGCTCGCCGAAAAGCATGAGAACATTGTTGCCACCAAAGAGGCTTCGGGAAATTACCCGCAGATAATGGAGATACTCGCAAAACGGCCCAGAGAGTTCCGGGTGTTTTCCGGTGACGATGCCTCGACCCTACCGATGTGCGTACTCGGTGCCGACGGGCTTGTGTCCGTGTGTGCCAACGAAATGCCCAGGGAAACGGCTCGAATGGTCGTGCATTCGCTGAACGGCTCGTTCCACTTCGCCCGCAAGCTGCATTACAGATTACGGCCGCTGATGGATGCGAATTTTGTCGAGTCTTCGCCTGCGCCGTGTAAGTTCGTGATGAAGGAAATGGGACTCTGTGAAGAGAACTTGCGTTTGCCGCTGGTTCCGGTCACTTCCGCGGCCAGGACGCTGCTTAAGTCTGTGATCAAAGAGGTAATCAGATGAAACTAATAAGTTGCTATTCCTTGTTGATCGCATCGGTGCTGCTGTTTACCGGAGCAGCCCTGGGGCAGGACCGCGACCGATCCACACCCGCAAAGCCGCGAACCGTCGAGCAAGAGGTTCGGACGGTTATCGGCCGTTGGGCCGACGCCGTCAAACGGCGTGACGTACAGGTGCTGGATCGCCTTTATTCGAACGACCTGTTTATCACTGATTACAGCGGTGCGACCCGCGGCAAAAAAGAGGAGCTTGTGATCCTCAGCCCGTCGCCGACTACGCGGACGATGTCCGTTACTAACGAAAATATCGTAGTCCGCGCATTTCCGAAGTCTAATGCGGCCGTTGTGACCGCGATAGTACGAATGGTCTTCCGGACGAACGGACGCGATACATCGACGGCGATGCGATATACGAGCGTGTGGGAAAAGCGATCGGGACGTTGGCAATTGACCGTGCTCCAGACTGCGCGAATAGCCCCGAAATAGACATGGATATCGACGATCTGAAAAATGTGGGCGGCACTCCGGGCGGGCTGATCGAGTTCTTTGTCGGCCTCGCGATGACGATCTCGGGCGGATACTTGCTGATAAGCCGCGTGATAGTCACGAGCGGATTTTGGTATTGGGGCGGCTACAACACGTTCGGCCTTTCGCTGATCCCGCTAATATTCGGCATCGCGTTCGTTTTCTTTAACGGCAGGTCGATCATCGGGTGGCTGCTCGTTTTCGCGAGTGTTGTGATCATTGCTTCAGGTATCTTGATGAATCTGCAGATCTACTTTCAGCCGACGAGCCTTTTCAACACGATCATAATGCTCATACTGTTTGCCGGCGGGATTGGGTTGATCGGCAGGGCGGTAGTCGCTCATCGATAACGATTGGGGGCGTTGTAAATGTGGAAAGGCCTGTAATAACAAGGATCTGGCATGGAATGACGGCGGCGAAGGACGCGGATGAGTACCTCCAGTACGTAATTGAAACGGGCGTAGCTGATTACAAAAGTATCGCCGGAAATCTCGGCGTTGAGATATTGCGGCGGATCGATGGCGATGTCTGTCATTTCTGGACGGTCACGAAATGGGACAGCCTCGACAGCATCCGAAAGTTTGCAGGCGAGGACTTCGAAAAGGCGAAATACTACCCGGACGATCGCCTATTTTTGCTGGAGTTCGAAGAGAAAGTGATCCATTGCGAAACCTTTGAGTTTTGACGCTTCGGATCGGGAAGAATTTGAATAAAAGTGACGTTGAAAGAAAACATCGAAGGTTTGTTCGCGAAAACGGAATTCGATCCCGCTGACCGCGAAGTCTATGAAGAGTTCAAATCCGCCCTTCGCCGCGGTGAGATACGCTCCGCCGAAAAAGATGCTGACGGAAATTGGCACGCCAATTCGTGGGTCAAGCAGGGCATATTGCTCGGTTTCCGCATGGGCAAGATGGTCGAGATGTCCAAGCCGACCGAGACGCTGCAGTTTTTTGATAAAGACACATTTCCGCTCCGGCCGATGACCCTGGAGGACGGCGTGAGGATAGTGATGGGCGGCTCGGCGATCCGGGACGGCAGCTATGTGGCCCCGAGCGTAGTCGTCGTGCCGCCTGCATATATAAACGTCGGTGCTTATGTCGACGAGGGAACGATGGTCGACAGCCACGCCCTTGTCGGCTCATGTGCACAGATCGGCAAACGGGTTCATCTCTCGGCTGCCGCGCAGATCGGCGGAGTTTTGGAGCCGGTCAATGCGACACCTGTAATTATCGAGGACGACGTCCTTGTCGGCGGAAATACCGGCGTTTACGAGGGAACCATTGTTCGCGAACGCGCCGTTCTTGCAAGCGGCGTCATCCTGACTCGCTCAACTCCTATATTCGATCTCCCAAATCAGCGGGTGATCAAGGCCGTTGACGGCGAATCGCTTGAAATTCCCGCCGGAGCTGTTGTAGTCCAGGGCTCACGAACCGTCTCTAATGACTTCG
>CAYSMU010000085.1:0-9320 GCA_964432145.1 uncultured Chloracidobacterium sp. | reverse complement strand
GCGGCTGATGATCGTGCCAGACCCGATCAGTTCGGCGTATATCGAGCAAACGGCCGATAAATCCCTTACTGAGCTCGATAGGCTCGGGCAGCAGCAATTTACCATCCGCCGCATCGGACTCCTGACATTGGGTGTGCTCACTTTCCTCCTCATATTCGCCTCGTCCTGGATCGCATTCTATGTGGCCCGCGGGATAACAGCTCCGATCAAAGCTTTGGCAGAGGGGGCGGGCGAGATCGCCAAGGGGAATTTGGGGCACCGTGTCGATGTGCTTGCGGAGGACGAACTCGCGATCCTGGTCAACGCATTTAACGAGATGTCCGCACGTTTGGACGCCAACTCGGCCGAGTTGACCGAACGCCGGCGCTATATCGAGACGGTTCTCGACAGTCTGCCGACAGGGGTCATTTCGTTCGACGGGCAAGATCGCGTCAGTACGATAAATGGCGCCGCCGCCCAGATCCTTGGACTTTCGCCGAAAGAAGCTGACCGGTCGGCGCTTGCGGAGATCGCGGCCGCCGGCGAGGGAGACGTGATAACCAGATTAGTAAATCGTGCCCGCCGGGTCGGACATGCGTCCGACCAGACCGTACTGCGATCGGGCGAACAAAGCGATGAACGGACAGTCGCGATGACCGCAACATCGCTGCCCGGCGACGGCGGTGTTGTGCTTGTGATCGAGGACCTCTCCGAGTTGATCGCTGCACAGCGGGCTTCTGCCTGGCAGGAGGTTGCCCGCCGTATGGCTCACGAGATCAAGAATCCATTGACGCCGATACAGCTATCTGCCGAGCGGATCGCAAAGCGGTTTGAACGCAGCGGCCACGAAGACAGCGGCGGCGGAAAACGAATAGACGACCGCGGCCCGGTAGGTGAAGTCGTACACGAAAGCACCGAGACTATCCTCCGCGAGGTCGCGTCGCTCAAAATGATGGTGGACGAATTCTCGAGATTCGCACGGCTGCCTGAGACGCATTTGGCTCCCGGTGACCTTACAGAGGTGATCCGTCAATCCATAGCGGGATTCGACGGACGCTTCCCGGGGGTTGACATCAAGTACGCCGAGAATGGTGAGTTGCCCGAGATAATGCAGGATGTCGAGCAGCTAAAGCGCGTATTTGTTAATCTTATTAGCAACGCCGTCGAGGCATTTGGCGAGGCGGATAAAGACCCGAGCGTTACGATCACCGCCCGCCACGATACGGCCAGGGACCTGATCGTCGCGGAGGTGGCCGATAACGGCAAGGGAATTGCTCCGAGCGACCTGCAGAAATTATTCTTGCCTTATTTTTCGACCAAAGGCCGTGGAACGGGCCTTGGACTGGCTATAGTGAAGCGGATAATAACTGAGCACCATGGCCGCATCAATGTTGCGGCGAACCAGCCGAAAGGCGCCAAGTTCATAATTGAACTGCCGGTAAACAACTGATCTTAATGCAGAATTCGATACTCATCGTTGACGACGAACGCGGCATCCGCGACACACTTCGCGGTGTGCTCGAGGACGAAGATTTTGTCGTCGACGCTGTCGAATCCGGCGAGGCCTGTCTTGAAAAGGTCAAGACCCATAACTACGCGTGCATTCTGCTCGATATTTGGCTTGGCGACGGTATCGACGGCCTGGAAACACTTCAGCAGTTGAAAGAAGATGGCTGTGACGCGTCGGTCGTGATGATCTCGGGCCACGGAAATATTGAGACCGCGGTGAGATCGACAAAGCTCGGCGCTTTCGATTTTATCGAAAAGCCCCTGAGCATCGACCGGACCGTCGTCACCGTCAAGAATGCCGTCCGTCAACGGCAATTGGAGATCGCGAATGCCCAACTTCAGAGTGAACTTGCCGCGCAGTACGTGATGGTCGGTGAATCGGTTGCCATGCGTGCACTTCGCAAGCAGATATCGATCGTAGCGCCGACCGACGGCCGCGTTTTGATCTCGGGCGAGAGCGGCACAGGCAAAGAACTTGTCGCCCGTGCGATCCACGCTCAGTCGAAACGCAAGGGCGCCGCTTTCGTCGAGATCAACTCGGCCGCGATCCCCGAGGAATTGGTCGAATCGGAGCTTTTCGGCCATGCGAAAGGAGCGTTTTCGGGAGCCACAAAGGCCAAAAAGGGTAAATTCGAGATCGCTGACGGAGCAACACTGTTCCTCGATGAGATAGGCGACATGTCGCCGCGTGTACAGGCGAAAATGCTCCGTGTGCTCGAGGAACAGCGATTTGAACCGGTCGGTAGCAACACTCCCGTGTCGGTGGATGTGCGGGTGATCTCGGCGACCAACAAGCCGCTCGAGAGCCTGATAGACAACGGCAATTTTCGTCCCGACCTGTTTTATCGCCTTAATGTGAGTCCGTTCCAGGTGCCGCCTCTCCGCGAGAGGCGAGTGGATGTTCCGATCCTGATCGAGCATTTTAATCAAGGGGTCTCCTTCGAATATGGCAAGCAGCCGAAGGAATTTGAATTGGACGCGATTGAGGCTCTTCAGGAGCATTCGTGGCCCGGAAACGTCCGCGAACTCAAGAATACGATCGAAAGGATCGTCATAATGTCGTCAAAGAAGATGATCACGGCTGCAGACCTGCCCGAACTTGACTCCTCGAATGATATTCCGGCCAGCAGCTTCCGATTTTCGACCTTTAAGGATGCAACCGACGCCTACCAGCGGGAGTTCATCCTTCATAAACTAGCCGAGTTTGATGGAAATGTCGCCCGGGCCGCCGAGGATATGGGCGTCGACCGCAGCCACCTTTATCGCCGGATGAGGAACCTCGGGATCCAGGCGAGGTGACCAATGCGCGGAGAAATACCGCGCGTTATGTGAATTCTCTCGCGACGGCGACCTCCTCTTTTCATTCCACAGCCTGTTTGGGCCTATAAATTCTCGCAATTTTCGAAGCAACTAACTGGCACGCGTCTTGCCCTCTCTATGTGCGTTGGGAGTACCAGCCGATGAAAACTTCAGATATCCTACCCCCGGCCGGCAGCAAAACGATACTTCATCGTGCTGCCGGCTTTCCCCTCAAACAAGGAGGTGTACAATGAACTCGAACAAGCGATACACCACACAGACCTTCAAAAAGAGGCTCGACCACGAATCTAATGCGAGTCTTGCGAGTTCGCGGTCCGGCACGCCAGCGTATTGCGATAAATGCGGTGCGATATACACTGAGAAACATTGGGTCGCGCGGCTTTTTGCCCATGATTCACTCAAACAGTCGCACTGGCGCCCGCTAAAGCGCACCATATGTCCTGCCTGTACTCAGATCCGCGAAGGTATCGTGGGCGGGTACTTCGTCCTGACCGGGAAATTCCTGGCGAAGCACCGCGACGAGATCAACGGATTGATCACCAATGAGGAACGTGAGGCGTACCGGGACAATCCGCTTTGCCGGATAATGGAGCGTCGCGACGACAATGGCGAACTGATAGTTGAGACAACCACCGAACATCTCGCCCAGCGGCTTGGACATGCGGTCAAAAAAGCGTACGATGGCGAGATAGAATACGACTTCTCGCACGAAAATAAGGTGCTTCGGGTACACTGGGAGCGGAACTGATCTCATTGACGGGCCGCTATGACTTAGGTTGATGATGGTCCGTTCAATGACTAAATTCAGGTTCATTTCTGCGCCAATATTCATTCTTGCCGTATCACTCCTGCTTTCATGCGGCCGCGACACGGGAAACGAAAATGCGGATATTACGCGTCGTCCGCCACCCGAGCCGGAACGCAAAGCGACCTTCCTTGCCGTTGGCGACATCATGCTCTCACGCGGCGTAGCCGCTGCCTCCGACCGGGCCGGTTCGGCTGAGTATCCATTCAGCTTGCTAAGGAATGAATTCCTCGCGGCCGACTTCAACTTTGGCAATCTCGAGTCTCCTGTGTCCGGAAATGACCGTCGTATCGGCAAAGGGCTGGTCTTTAATGCCCGCCGCGATCATGCACGGGCCCTCGCCGCGCATAAATTTTATATCGTAAATCTCGCAAATAACCATGCGATGGACCAGGGCTTTGAGGGCCTCAAGAACACCCGCACGTTCCTTGATGAGATCGGTGTCAAGTACACGGGAACAGGCGCCGACCTGAACGAAGCGTGGCGACCCGCTATTGTCGAGGCAAACGGAATAAGGATAGGCTTCGTCGGAGCGTCCTACGCATCGATAAACGACGGCGGCGTCGCACGCAACGATTACGTTGCCCGCGTCGAGGATGTTGACAGCCTCCGCTCCGCGATCGCAAAAGCAAAAGAAACCAGCGACCTCGTCGTAGCGACCATGCACGCCGGCATAGAATACGTCCGAAAGCCGGATAAGACGCAGATCGCGTTCGCTCAGGCAGCGATTGACGCCGGTGCCGATATCGTGATCGGTGCACATCCGCATTGGGTCCAGATCATCGACGAGTACAAGGGGCGGCCGATCTTTTATTCGCTCGGCAACTTCATCTTTGACCAGCCGTGGCCCGATACGCGAACCGGTCTAATGCTGCGGATCTCCGTCAGAAAAGGCGGCGACGCGGGGCCTCGCGGTGTGATCGATTCGATCGAACTTCTGCCGATAATGATCGAGAACCGCAGTGTGCCGAGACTTGCCAGCGAGGCCGAAGCAAAGATGATCCTTCAAAAGATCGGGGTGCAGGACCGTATTATCCGGCCTCGTCCGACCGAAGTCCGGCAATGATCACCTGCAGTGGTCACGAGTACTTTGGGTTGATCGCCGATATATAAGACACAGCAGAACACATCGGGCCCGGACCTCGGTTATTCAAGGGCGATATCTTCTATTTCGTGATCGGAAATCCTCGCTTTTTCATTAGGGCGTCGACGTTTGGGTCGCGGCCGCGGAACTTGCGGTACGCCTCTGCCGGGTCGATCATGTTGCCCACCGAGAAGATGAATTTTTTTAATCGCGCGCTAACCTTTTTGTCGTATGGGCCGCCGGCCTCGGTAAACGCTCCAAAGGCATCCGCCGTAAGCACATCTGACCAAAGATAGCTGTAGTAACCGGCCGAGTAACCGTCACTGGCAAAGGCGTGGCCAAATTGGGGTGTCCTGTGTCGCATTACCAACTCCTTAGGCATTCCTAGCGCCGCCAGCGTCTCGCGTTCGAACGAGTCGGGGTCGATCTTCTGATCGCCTGCGAGATGCAGCTTCATATCGACCAGAGCGCTTGATAGATACTCTGTGGTCGCAAACCCCTGATTAAATGTGTCGGCATTCTTGATCTTCTGTACGAGGGCGTTCGGGATCGGCTTGCCGGTCTGATAATGCAGAGCGAACCTGCTCAACACTTCAGGCGTAGACACCCAATGCTCGAGTATCTGCGAGGGGAATTCGACATAGTCTCGGGCGACGTTGGTGCCGGAAAGGCTTGGATAGGTAACATTCGACGAAAGGCCGTGAAGTGCATGGCCAAATTCGTGGAACATCGTTTCGGCATCGTCCCACGAGATCAGTACCGGTTCGCCCGGATTTCCTTTCACAAAGTTCGAATTGTTGGAAACGATTGTCGTGACCTCGCCGTTCATTCGGTACTGGCTTCGGTAGGAGTTCATCCACGCACCGGAGCGTTTGCCGTCGCGAGCGTAAGGATCGAAGTACCATACGCCGATATGCTTGCCGGTCGTCTTGTCCTTGACCTCGTAAACGCTCACATCGGGGTGAAAAACCGCGATACCCTTAATCGGCTCAAATTTGAAGTTAAAAAGTTCGCCTGCCATCCAAAACATCGCGTCCCGTATCTTGTCGAGCTGAAGATATTTCGAGACCTCATTCTGGTCGAGATCGTAACGGTCCTTACGGACCTTCTCCATATAAAAGCGGTAATCCCACGGTTCGATCTTTATCTTTGCGCCTTCTTTGTCTGCGAGGGCCTGCATGTCGGCAACTTCCTTTTTAACCCGAGCAATTGCCGCGGGCCAGACGCCTTCCATTAGCTTAAGGGCGTTCTCAGGAGTCTTCGCCATCGTGTTATCGAGGCGCCAGTGGGCATGCGTCTTAAAGCCCAAAAGCTTGGCTCTTTCGGCCCTCAGCTTCAATATTTGGGGAATGATCCCATTGTTGTCACGGGCATCGCCGTTATCGCCGCGGTTGACGAACATCTTCCACGCTTTCTCCCTAAGGTCCCGCCGCGTCGAATAGGTCAGGAAGGGGTCGATCGAGGACCGCGTGTTCCTGATGATCCATTTTCCGGTAAGTTTCTTTGACGCCGCCGCGGATGCAGCCGCGTCCCGCAGGGCCTGTGGCAAGCCTGCGAGATCGGCCTCGCTGTCAAGGGTCATAAAGACCTGTGTTTCATCGCCGAGCAGGTTTTGACTGAATCGTGTAAAGTGGCCGGCAAGTTCCTGGTTGATCTCGGAAAGACGGGCCTTTTTCGCCGCGTCCAGCTTGGCTCCGGCCCGAATGAAATTCGTGTAATACAGCCACGTAAGGCGATAGCGTTCGCCGCGTGCGGCTTTCTTTTTTGACTCGGTGTTGTAGACGGCCTCAATTCGTCTGAAAAGGTCCTCGTTCTGCGTGATCTTGTCGTAATGACCCGCAAGCTTTGGGCCCATTTCTTCTTCGACCTTGCTGAATTCGTCGTTGTTCATGCTTGTGACCCAAACGCCGTAAAGGGTTGAGACACGGTCAAGCGTCGTGCCGGTCTTTTCGAGAGCGACGATCGTGTTCGCAAATGTGGGCGCAGATCTCTGGCGGGCGATCGCCTCGACCTCGCGCAGGTTTTCTTCCATTGCGGCTTCGAGTGCCGGTTTGAAATCCGCGATCTTGACCTTGTCGAACGGCGGCAATCCGCCGAACGGGCCTTCCCATTTAGCGAGCAGCGGGTTTGACGCAGCCGCTGCGGCTTCAGATCTTTCGTTTGTCATCAGTAATGTCGTTCCAATTGCGACGGTAGCTAGCACCGCAATGGCTGATCTTAATAGCATAAGGAAATTCCCCCGAAAACGTAGATGAATACCTCTGCCGGCCGGATGCCGGGGTTTGCATCGGCAGGGGTGAAAAAAAGAGATCTGTTGTTCTGTCGGCACACATCTAATCCCTAAGAATAATGATCCGGTGGGGAGGCAGGCCGAGCATGCACTCGTCCCCGACCTCCAGGCCCACTACTTTAAAGACGCGGGTTGTCAGTTTGAGCCCGCCGGCGTCGAATTCGATAAGCGAGGTCGCACCTCGAAATTTTATGCCGGTGACGACGCCCTTGAGAAGGTTGTCCTCCGGGAACGAAGCTCCCATCGACATCGAGATCTGTTCGGGACGGATCGCCAGCGTAACGTTCTGATTTATCGGGCCCAAACGGCCCTTTTCTACCGGTTGAGCAAAGACGCGATGGCCGCCGTCGATCGTGTAGAACTCCGGTATCTGGTCGTCAGAACTGGAAAGACGGCGAGCCTCGATAAGGTTATTCTCTCCGGTTGCCCGCGCCAGTTTTACGCTTTCCGGCGAGTCGTATATTACCTGCGGCGTGCCGGTCTGGACAATCTCGCCCCGGTCAATGACAGCGACCTCGTCCGTAAGGTCAAGGATCTGTTGAAAGTCGCTTGACGCGAAGAGGACGACACGAGAGCCGTCCTTTGCTGCCTTGCGAATCTCGGCAAAAGACCGCTCCCGCTGCGTCGGGTCCATTTCGCTGAAAGGCGCATCGAGAAGCCAGATCTTACCGGCCGCCTCGGACGTCTTCGCAAATCTTGCAAGCTGCGATTCGCCGCCTGCCGCCTTGTTGAACAGGCCGGAAAACAGGTCCTTCAGTCGTCCGTCACCGTGGCCGATGTGGAGCGAGACACCGCGGTCTTTTTGCTTAAGCCGAGTGAGGTCTCGGCCATCAGCGACGATCGAGCCGCCGGTCGCCTTTATCGTACCGGCGATAGTATTAAGCAGCGTCGATTTGCCAGATCCGGAGGGCCCGAATATGCCGATCACGCTTCCGTCGCCGACCTCGAACGACACGTCGCGAAGTGCCCATGTATTGCCGAATCGTTTGGATAACCTGTCTATAATGAGGGGCATAGGTAAGCCAATAATGAAACTTCTTTCAAATCATTTCGTGCAAAGAAAAGTATGCTGTTGTCATCGAATCAAAGCAAGTATACACTGATTTGCTTATGGCGGACGGACCGACGGTCAAACGAAAATTACTGCACGCTGGCGGCTGGCAAGTCGCAAAACGCCTTGCGAAGACGATCCCATTCGGTGGGACGGCGGTGGCAATTGTACTTGTTGGCAGCGACATAAAGAAAAAGGGCGTCGTTAAAGGGATCGTCAACTCAGGAATTGATGCGATCCCGTTCGTCGGCCTGGCTAAGAACGCGGTCGAACTCGTGACGGGTGACTTTATACCCGACAAAAAGGCCGATAAGAAGAAAAAGAAAAATGAGAAGATTTAGCATTCCAGCGTTTTTGATCGTTGCGGCTTTTGGGATGGGTGTGTCCGCGCAGCCGACAAAACAGAAAGCCAAGCCCTTAGCGACCCCTGTTCCTGTGCTCACCGCCGCCGAGATCATCAGCCGGGCGGACGATATGGGCAGTCCTGTGGTCCAAAAGCCCGAGTACAAGCCCGCCGAAAAAAAGGCTTCGGACTCGCCGAATGTCACGGAGTTGGTCGAACGTATTAGGAAACTTGAGGCCGGCCAGGGAAGCACCTACGATGAGAAGCAAAAGCGGCTTCTGCTCAATCTGGACATTCTCACGAGGGCCGAGCAGCGAAGCGAATCGCTACGAAAGCAGCTCTTTGAGATGATCGAAAAGGAAAACGCCGTTAAGTCGCGTCTTGACCAGTTGGAGTTCGACAGCCGTCCCGAAATGATCGAGCGAAGCCTTCAAATGGCCGGTTCGATGAAGCCCGAGGAGATACGCGAGAGCCGACGCAGGAGTCTTATTGCGGAAAAAGCGAATCTCAACGTCCTCCTGACCGAGATCCAGTCTACCCGGGCGAGTCTTGCCGCCAATCTGGTCAAGTCCGATCAGATCGTCGAAAAGCTCCGAAATAAGCTCGAAAAGGACATCGATGACGCGATTATGAAGGACGAGCCGGACCTTCGCGATCCACAATTTTAGCCGAGTCAATATCCGGAGTTTCCGCGGGCCGTCTGAAAAGGGCGGCTTTTTCTGTTGCGGGAACACATATCGCGCGTCGCTGTCAGCTAACCAGGACGGCTGCCGTGTCATCGGCTTTTTGAACGTCGTTCGCCGGTTCGGATCGATCGCGTCGATGTCTAAGGAGACACGCGGCCGGCACCATTACACTCATCGCGGCGGGACGTCCCGATCGTCATCACCAACGCCATCGCGGCCCTTTATCGAGATCTGATCGCTCCCGATGGTGCGT
>CAYSMU010000084.1:0-9386 GCA_964432145.1 uncultured Chloracidobacterium sp. | reverse complement strand
GATCTCGATCACGTCCTCACCGGTGAATGAGTGCGGCGCCTGAAAATATGTGATTATCGCTTCATCGATGGGTTCATCGGTCGATGGATAAAAGAGCTGTCTGAGATGTACCGTACGCGGACTGGGAGTAAAACCATTTTCGCCGGTCAGTTTGCCCGTAATACTCAAAACATCGCCACCGCTCAAACGGATCACACCGATTCCGCTGCGCCCGGTCGGTGTTGCTAATGCGACTATTGTATCCGGCATGTCTAGTAACAGGTTACACAGAAAAGGCAGGATTTGAAATCTCTCTCATCCTGCCAATATTGATTTGTCCTGCTGAGACTTGTTTACTGTAACCTGACCTGCAGACGGCGTTCGCGGCCGTCACCGACCGATTCCGTAATGAGGTCTTCCTCTTTCTGCAGCGTCATGTGGATGATGCGGCGTTCGGTCGAATTGAGTACGCCAAAGGTGAACGGCCGGCCGTTCTTGCGGACCTGGTCGGCGGCGAAACGTGCCATTGCATGAAGTTCTGCTTTGCGGGTCTTGCGAAATCCCTCGGCATCGACCACAAACCTGTGTTCACGATCGAGTTGGCGTCCGTAAACCTGAAATAGCAGAACTTCGAATGCGTCGAGTAACTCACCGTTCTCGGCAAGGGCAAAATGAGAGTCGTCCCCGCTTAGATCGAGCACACAGCCCTCATCATTCCATTCCGAGTCGACCGACAGTTTGAACCCTAGGTCCTTTACCAGGTCCTCGAGATACCCTCTAGCATTTTCACAGGTCTCGTTCATATCAATTTCAGGTGGTGCCAAGTTTTGGTTTGACTTGCTTTGCACCCTTCGGCACCGATTCGACGATCTCAGTGCCCGGCGGTACATTCGGTGTGTTAAGCCGGTTAATGAGCATTTGCTGTCCAAAGCTTACGACGTTACCGAAAAACCAGTATAGCAAAAGGCCAGCCGGTGCGGTCCACATGACCCAAAGCATCATTGCCGGCATCAGATAGGTCATCATCTTCTGCTGCATCTGCTGTTCTGGTGTAACAGCGGCAGCCGTCGGCGTGAACTTCATGGCAAGGATCATCGACAAAGCGAAGGCAAATTCCAGTATGTGCCATGGATCCGGGGCCGAGAGGTCCGGCAGCCACAGGAACGACGCCTGTCTTACCTCAAGTGAGACCGTTACCGCCGTATAGAATGCGATAAGCAGCGGGAATTGAAGCAGCATCGGAAGGCACCCGCCGATCGGTAGTGCGTCCTTCGTCATCTTCAACTGCTCCATCTGAAGAGCGCGCATCCGCGGGTCATCGTTAGGCACGCCCTTTTTCTGGAGATCCTTGATCCTGTCCTGGATCTCCTTCATCTTCGGCGCGTTCGACGACGCCTTTTTAAAGGATTTCGATTGTTTCCATCGAAGCGGGAACAACAGCGAATAAAACAGGAACGTGAAAACTATGATCGCGACACCGTAATTGTGCGTTAGCGTATTAAAGAAATTGAGCGCATATAGGATCGGGATCGAAAGCGGCCTTGTCAGCCATCTGAGCCACCAGTAATTGCTAAAATTGATAAGGTCAACCAGCGATACCGACCGGCCATCCGCGGCCTTGAGGGTGTTGCTCAGATCCCGGAGTAAGAAATAGTCTTTTGGCCCTGTAAATATTTTCGTCACCGATCCATCGCCCGGAACCGGCATATATGCGGTGACCAGGTGCCGCGTCTCGGTCGTTTTCGGGCTGCGGATCACCCAGTTAATAATGCTGTCGTAAACGGGTTCGATATTCACGTCATACTTCGACGCCCGGTACTCCGCACTGTCAACCGGTGACGCCGGTACCGCCGCCATGGCAAAATAGGCATCGGTCATGCCAACCCAATCGATCGTTCCTTTGTCACTAAGGCTTGCCTGCCCCTGGGCATCATAAGTGAACGAGTAATTGCCCCAATGCCGCTTGATGTCACCGTCAACTGCGGCAGCAGCCTCTGACTCAGTGTGGTAGAGGTTGTGATAGTTGATGGCGTGGTCGCCTATGCTGGCACCGATAGCAAGCTTTGTATTTGGGACAGGTTGGCCGTTCTGCTTTGCCGTGATCGCCAGATCGGCGATATAGCTGTCTGCCCTGAAGATAAATGACTTTCTGATCTCGATGCCATTTTCACCCGAGAGCGCAAACTCGATGGTTCGATCCTCGCCGACAGCGAGTGTCACTGAGTCATCGGGTACAGAGATCTGATAGTTACGCTCGTTCGCTGTGGCCGTAATGTTTTGATCCTGTGTGAGCAATCGGAACGGAAGTTCGCGAGGATTTTGGTCAAGTGCCTTTTGTGAGATCAACTGAAGCGGCTTTTGATTCGCGGCAGTCGAACCGTCTGCATAGATCGGATACTCGCTTTTCGGCGATCTGTTACTGAGTATTATCCAGCTCGTAGGAACAGCTCCCTTAGAATCGAGCTTGACCTCGAAAAGTGGCGACTTGATCGTGATAGTCCGGTTCGGCGTCGTGTCCGGCGTCGACGCGGCGGTTACAGGTTGCGATTGTGTCGGCTGAGCGGTCGGAGCCGGCGTTGCTTCAGCGGTATTTGTATTGGCGGCAGTATTCGAATTACTGTTCGTGGGCGGCTTCGGTGCAAAGAAATAAGACCAGCCGAAAAGGATCGCCATCGAAAGGACGGCCGCGATCAGGAAACGAGATTGATTGCTCGGATTATTGCTATTTTCCATTACTTAACGGGATCATGCCCGCCCTTACAAAATGGTTGACACCGTAAAATACGCTTCAGGCCCAACCATGTTCCCTTTAACACGCCGTATTTATCGATCGCCTGCCTCGCATATTCCGAACATGTAGGCTCGAACCGGCAGGCCGGCGGCAGAAATGGCGAGACGATCGCCTTGTAAACGCCCAGAATATCGAGAACCAGAAATTTCATTCAAAACTACTTTGCCACACAGAGTGCGTGGAGCACAGAGATAAAGAATCTATTCCTTTCCTTTCCCAGTGGCTTCGGCATCCTCTGCGGCAATTCTTCCCACGATCTGTTTGAGTTCCGAAAGCGGCTTTTCCAGCTTCGCATGGGTCAGGCTGCGGCGTGCATTCAGCACCCAATCATATCGCTGTCTGACCGCGTCCAAGTCCGCCCGACTCAGTCTGAAGCTCTCCCGAAGAAGCCGCTTTGCGCGATTGCGCATTACAGCGTTGCCGATCGCCTTCTTGGTGGCCGTCACCCCGACTCGGTGAACAGACCGTTTTGAGGGCAAAATGAAAACCGTCATAAAACGGCCTTCGATACGCGCTCCCTCATTGTAAACACGAAGAAACTCGGCGCGTTTCAGCAGCCGAGTCTCCTTCGGTAAAGAAAAGTCTAGTAATGCTGAACCGTTAATCGCTTGCGTCCTTTCGCGCGGCGGCGTTTGATCACGGCGCGTCCGTTCTTCGTCGCCATACGTGCGCGGAAACCGTGCTTTTTGGCGCGTCGGCGGTTGTTCGGCTGAAATGTTCTCTTCGGCATAGTTGCTCTCCACAATGATTCACTGCAATAGTGAAAACCTAGAGTTTACGCGCGTAAAGCCGCACATGTCAAAGCAAAATAAAGCATTTTCGGTCCAAAACATTCACCCTTCTAATTACCTTTAGGCTTGCCGGCGTCTTTGCCCAGGGTCTGCTCAAACCAGGCGACCGTAAGTGCATTGGCATGGGTCGCGGCCTCGTTTTGGAAGCCATGCCCAGCGCCTTCAATGGTGACGAAGTTTGATCTAACTTTATTCTTCTGAAATGCCTCGTAAATAATTTGGCTATTGCTGATCGGAACCAACGTGTCCTTGTCACCGTGAATGAGCAGCGTTGGCGCATCATCCGGAGTCACAAAAACGATAGGCGAATAATCCGCGGCCTTTTCTTTTTCGAAGTTCAGCGCCGGGAAACGGGAGCCGACGCTGCCGTCATTTGGGGCATTGAGGCCGCGAGCGAGCGGACGCATATCTACCGGAGGAAACCATGCCACGACCGAAGCGACGCGATCGCTCTCCTTCATGAATTTTTCTTTCGCATTTGTATCGCCATTGTCCGAGGCGGTCCCGATCATCAGTGAAAGATGGCCGCCCGCGCTGCCGCCAAAGACGCCGAGGCGATTAGGATCGACGCCCCACCGCCGGGCGCTAAATCTGATGAATCGAACCCCTCGTCGAACATCCGCGACTATCTCAGGGATCAGGTACTTAGGACTGCCGCCGTGCCGCAACGCAATTACAGTGAATCCCTTAGCGAGCAGATCTTTGAAAGGAGATCTCTCAGCCATTTGTTGCGGAGGGGTGTAAGCTGAGACATAACCGCCGCTTACTATAAAGATGACCGCCGCGCCATTTGCACCCGCCTTTGGTTTCAGGACGTCCATGGTCAGGGCCATTCCGTCCTTATGGCCATAAACCACATCAGGTATGATCTCGAGTTTGGCTTGAGCGACGGCAACCGCAGCGACGCAGGCGGACAGGAGCAAAACCTGCAAAATGGAGCGCGTCATTCGTAGCATATATCTCTCTCCCGGAATTCTGTTGTGGCGACACGATAACACGAACCCACTGCACACCGCACGCGGAGGTTCGGCCACTGGTGGCCGACCGTTATGCTTCGAAGATCAGATCGCAGTGTTATTTTTCTGAACCAACTCCTTGACAGCGTCGACATACAGGGAATGCTCGCATTCAAGGATACGAGCCGCAAGCGTCTCGGCAGTGTCACCTTCTCTCACCGCAACTTCACTCTGCAAGATCACCGGGCCATGATCGAGCAACTCGTCGACGAAGTGTACGGTGCAGCCGGTGACGGCAACGCCGGCATCGAACGCCTGCTTTTGTGCATCAAGCCCCGGAAAGGCCGGCAGCAGGCTCGGATGAATATTGACGATCCGGTTCGGAAAAGCCTGAACAAAAGAGGGTGAGAGCAGCCGCATGTAGCCCGCGAGGCAGACTAGTTCGACGCCGCGAGTAGTTAGCTCGCTAATGATCTCGGCATCGTGATCCACTCGTGAGCGGCCCTTTCGCTCAACGACGACCGTCTCGACGCCACTCTCTCGGGCCTTTGCCAGACCCGCAGCGTCCGCCTTGTCGCTGATAACAACAGCGACCTCAGACGCAGGTATCTCGCCGCTCTTTGCAGCATCGATAAGAGCGACCATGTTCGATCCGCGGCCAGAGATTAAAATTCCGATCTTCATCGCCTTAGATACGCTCCGCGATTTTGTGCTGATAAACCGCCGAGGAACGCCGACCCGAGTTTTGTTACAAACGAAATAATGAATAGCACTGCAATCTGAGCAAGCGCTCCGGCGGCGGCGATGATCGCGAAGTCGAGAACGAAATAGACCAGCCAGACAAGAAACGCTGCTTTGACGCTGTTGCCCTTAGGAAACTTGCCGCCGATCCATCGCCCAGCCAGGAACATCAGCGGAATACCGGCAACGATACTCGAATACGGAGCCGCAACCTGTGCGTGTGCCTGATAATACGCTTCGTCATGCCCCGGATCGATCGCATAACTGTAAACGACCACGTACAAAATGCTGATCAGGACATTAACGATCATCACGCCCAAGGCAAAAGGAATTGCGAGCCACCAGCGATTTTTTTCCATACAGATTGCTCCTAGGTTATCTGAACTTCACAATCTCCCGATACCACCTGGCCTATCTCGTGGCATTTACCAAGATGCTCTTTCACGTCTTCCACCGCCCCTTCTGCGACAATAACAATCATCCCGATTCCCATGTTGAATGTGCGGAACATCTCTTTTTCGTCGACATTTCCGAGCCGCTGCATCAAGCCGAATATTCGAAGTTCGGGCCACGTGCCGCGGTTTATTTCTACTGAGACGCCTTCGGGAAGGATGCGTGGGATGTTCTCGAGGAATCCGCCGCCAGTGATGTGGACGAGGCCTTTGATCAACGGAACGCGGACACTCTTGTCCGCTTCTGAAACTTCATCAAGCAGCGGTCCTATCTGCGGCAAGAACGATGAATGTGTCGCGAGCAGAGCTTCGCCGACGGTCGAGTCGAGTTCTTCGATATAGGAATCGGGCGTGTAGCCGCCAACCTCAAAGAAGAGTTTGCGTGCGAGCGAATAGCCGTTTGTCTGCAAGCCGTTCGACGGGATGCCGAGAACGACGTCACCGGGTGTGATCGATTTGCCGTCGATCACCTTTGGCTTATCGACGATGCCGACTATGAAACCGGCGAGATCGTATTCGCCGTCAGCGTACATCGACGGCATCTCCGCCGTCTCACCGCCGAGCAGGACACAGCCGTTTTCGCGGCAGGCTAGTGCCATACCTTCGACGACCGAGGCCGTTACGTCAGGCTCGAGCTTTCCGGTCGCGAAATAATCGAGAAAGAAGAGGGGCCTCGCTCCCTGAACGAGTATGTCGTTGACGCAGTGATTTACAAGGTCCGCACCGACAGTGTTATGAATTCCGGTATCAAACGCGATCTTCAGCTTAGTCCCGACGCCATCAGCCGAAGCGACCAGTATCGGCTCGGCCATGTCGGGAAACGCGCCGGCGAACATTCCGCCAAAGCTGCCGATCTCGGTCAGTGTCCGTTCGTTGAACGTACTGCGTGCATATTCGCGGATCTTTGCGACCGCGAGATTTGCGTTGTCAATAGATACACCGGCATCGGCGTAAGAGATCGATCGAGACATATGGCTATTGCTCACTACTTGGCATTTGAATATTGAAGTCCCTTTGAAGGATCGCGGCAAACTCCGCGTCTGTGCCCACCGATTCCTCAGACGTACTCCCTTTCGCGGTAATCTTGAACTTATTATCGGTGAGTGTCTTTCTACCGTCGGCGGTCATCAGCGAACACAGCTTACCCTTGGTGAAATGCGAATCCGGTGAATATTGCTGAAAGTCACACATCTCTACGAATTCAGAGAGGTTGCGGGCAAAAGGCGTGAACGAATACTGGGGTGTCAATGCTTCGCCATTCTTCTTTGCTACTTCCAGGACCTCGAAATCGCCCCGCCGCAAGACAAAAATCCCTTCGCGGTCTTCCTGTGCAATGTCGGGAACGATCCGAAGCGGACCGGCCGCAAAATCACCAAAACCGACATCGACAAGATATTCGAGTTCGCCTATTGTCACGATGATCGCAGCATGGTCGAATTCTGGGCCGTATTCCTCGCCGTTAAAAACTCGAGCTGAAATCAGACGGGTCCGAAAGCCGATGCTGCGAAGTAGTTCGTTAAAGAGCCCGTTCAGCTCATAGCAAAAGCCGCCTCGTCCGTTTTCGACGATCTTCGAATAGAACCTCTCAGTCTCGAGCACGATCGGGCGCTTCCAATGAATGTCGAGATTTTCGAAGGGCACGGTCAAAAGATGCTGATACTGCAGCAGCCTTAGCGCGTCGACATCGGGCAAATTGTAGTTCGGGTCGACGCCGATACGTAAAAGATATTTTTCCCTATTCATCGACAACCTTCCACACGATATCTTTTACGGTGGCACAAGTCGGGCCACCGTCGCGTCCGACACCTTCAAAATCGGTCTCGATACAGAGATTTTCATCACTGAGTACGCTGCTAACCTGTTCGCTCGTGATCGGCATCAATGAGATTTTGGCCCTGCGACTCCATAACGTGCCCCACTGACCGGCGTACGAGCCCGAATTCACGTATATAAAACGAGCATGCTTTGGCCCGTGAGCGAATTTGCCGAGAAAATTTGGTGAGCTATCCTGGATTTCCACGTCGATCAAGAATTCAAAGGTCAACAGTTCGTCACTCGATGAGACAGGCGGGACCAATTCATCCCGGCCTTTTTGGACCATCATCGACACGCCCTTCAGCGGACGCAGCACCTTAATCCTTATCGGCACGCTATGTTTCATCCCCGGAAAAACGAAATTATATCGCTTTCTGCCCCGAAACTCATTGACCTAAGTCTGAATGACGTTTAGCATTTTGCCTGAGAGGAAACATATGAGCTTCACGTTGATAGACATGGGCAGTGAGAACTTCGAATTCAGCGCCAGCGTATGGCACTGGAAAGCGGCGCTCGAGGTGATCAAGAGCTTTGACGTCGTGGGCGAGGGTGCTATTCGCCAAATGACCTACAATGCTACCGGCGTTAAGATCTCGCTAGATGAGGCTCACGAGATCGGTTCGCGTATTCGAGACGAGATATTGCCGAAGGTCCCTCAGGGTAAGCGTATGTTCGCCGACCTCAGCGTTACGGAGGCTCCTGATGACGGCACGCTGTTTCGTGATGCCGACGAAGAATGGAAAAACTACAGCGTCACTCACGACTGGCTCAAGGAATTCTCGGATTTTTGCCTTAGATCTAAAGGTTTTCAGGTGTTTTAGTTATTTTGCAGGAACTTATCTATACCATTGAGCCTGTCTTCCGCAACATCTGGGTTCAGATCGGCCTTTTGATATTATTCGCGACCTTGCACGGTTACGCCGGTGCATGGTTGGCGGTAAGAATGCTCTTTCGCCCCCGGAGGCCCGTTAAATTACTTGGCATTACAGTTTTTCCCCAGGGGATGATCCCGCGTCATCGTGAACGTCTCGCCGTCGCGATCGGACGCGCGGTCGGCGAAGAGCTCGTATCTCACGACACTATTCACGAACATTTGATAGGAAAGGACTTCCTAAGAAACAAGATCCAATCTGTCGTTGATTCCTACACCACCGAACTACTAGCCCAGCAGTATCCTTCGCTGATAGAGGCGTTGCCAAAGAACATTCGCGAGCCCGTCCTCGACGCGATCTCCGCGCTTCAGCGAAGACTGGCTGAGCACATCAGGTCCGTTCTCACAAGTTATGAGACCGAACTTGCGATCGACGGCTTTGTCACCCGGCGGGTCGATGACGTTATGGACAAGCGCGTTTCAGACGTGATCGATGAAGAGGCTTTTGAGCAGATGATGGCCTTTGTTGACGAGCGGATCAGGTCTGCCGCCAGGTCGCCTGTATTCGAGGCCAACATACGAGAATTCATCGGTCGGCGACTTGACGAGTTGGTAAATTCCCAAACGCCGCTCGGAACGATGTTCACCGATGACGCTGTTGCATTGCTCAAGGAAAAAGCCAATGAGCAGATCGAACCGGCCATCCACCAACTTGCAGGCCTTGCCGCCGAAGAGAAGACCCGCGATCAGATCGGAGCGCTTATCAAGCGTGAGGTCCACGAGTATTACGAGAATCTCTCTTTCTTTAAGAAGATCTTTGTCTCGCGTGAGACACTCATTGCCGAGGTAGATCAGCTTGTGAACGAGAGCTTTCCAAAGCGGCTCGAGGAGACATTAAGCGGCGCGTTCTTTGTTGAAGAGGCCCGAAACTTCATCTCATCCAGTATCGATAATGCGCTTGCCAAGCCGCTTCCTGTAGTGATCGGCAAG
>CAYSMU010000083.1:1356-9417 GCA_964432145.1 uncultured Chloracidobacterium sp. | reverse complement strand
TCCCCAGTCGTTGACCGACGCGGTCTTAGCGTTGCGTAAGGTCGTCGCCGCAACCGCAAAATTCGGAAAATCAGCGACCGCTCGGCGGATCATCTTTTCGAAATTGACGATATCGAGCTTGGAATGATTTTCGTCCTGGCCTTCGACCTCGTAGCCGAGACATGCAGTGAAATCTTCTTCGTTGCCGATCATGACATCGACGTATTGGGCAAGATCCCGGTTAACTTCCTGAGCCTTCGCCTGCCCGCCGATCGCCCGCCAAAGCGAGTCGCGATAATTGAGATCGTACGAAATGATGGTGCCGTATTTCTTTGCCGCCTGCATCGCCTCTTTAGCGACTTCGGGCGTCGTCTCGCTGAGGGCGCAAAAGATGCCGCCCGTATGAAGCCAACGTGCGCCTTCCTGGCCAAAGATCCTTTCCCAGTCGATATCGCCTTTTTTAAGCTGAGAAACGGCTGTGTGTCCCCGGTCGGAGCAGCCAAGGGCCGCACGTACTCCGAAGCCGCGTTCGGTGAAGTTCATCCCGTTGCGTACCGTCCGTCCGACACCGTCGTACTTGACCCATTTGACATGCGATTGGTCGACGCCGCCCTGATAGATCAGGTCCTGCACGAGCCGGCCGATCGGATTGTCGGCAAGCGCCGTTACGACCGCCGCGTCGAGGCCAAAGCATCGCTTGAGCCCGCGTGCGACATTGTATTCGCCGCCGCCTTCCCACACCTCAAAGGAACGTGTGGTGTGAATGCGTTTGTCGCCCGGATCGAGCCGCAGCATGACCTCGCCAAGGGAAACGATGTCCCATTTGCACTTATCTTTATGTTTAACGTTCAACATTTTCGACAATTCATCCGGCGTTATCGCTCCCGGTCGATGTGTAATTTTATCTCCCAAGCCATCCGCCATCCACGGCGAGAATATGGCCGTTCATATAGTCGCTCGCCGGCGAGGAGAGAAACACAGCGGCTCCCGCAATGTCCGTTGGCTCGCCCCAACGTCCGGCCGGAATGCGTTCGAGGATCTGGCGATTTCGCGTCTCGTCGGCCTGCAGTGCCGCCGTATTGTTTGTCGCAATATAACCCGGAGCAATGGCGTTCACGTTAACGTTATGCCTCGCCCACTCGTTTGCCAGTGCTTTGGTCAGTCCCGCGACACCCGACTTGGATGCTGTATATGCCGGAACGGTGATCCCACCCTGAAATGACAAGAGTGAAGCAATGTTCACGATTTTTCCCGAACCCTGCTCAATCATTTTTCGCCCGACCGCCTGTGCAAGTCGAAAGACACTTGAGAGATTCACGTTAATCACCGCTTGCCAGTCTTCTTCGCTAAAATCAACCGCCGGAGCCCGGCGGATCAACCCCGCGTTGTTAACCAATATATCTATCTTTCCGAGCTTAGCGATCACCTCATCGACGAGTTGCCGCGGGACCGCTTCGTCCGCCATATCTCCTGCGACCTCGACCGCTGCTTTCTGCACAGCCCTTACCGCTGACACCGTGTTAGACGCGTCCCCAGCCTTTCGGCAGTGACAAGCAACTTCCGCACCTGCCTCAGCGAGCGCAATAGCGATCGCACGACCGATTCCCGTGGCCGAACCGGTCACCAAGGCCACCTTTCCATCGAGTCTGAAGAGGTCAAGGATCATTTCTTAGATGCCTCGAGCCCAGAGCCGCCGTCTGCATATTCCGGCTGCACATTGACCACTCCAAACTGCCGATCATCGCCTTCGCGATTGGCGGCCATCATCCAAAGAAAATTGATCGAACCTCCAGGGGCCGCGACATTGGGATGATATCCCTGCGGCATGAGGACGACATCGCCTTCACGAACCACCTGTACAAGTTCGGGATCTCTTCGATCTGTGTAAACCAACTGAATCCCCCATTGCGGTTCGGGCATGTCGATGTACAGATAGGCTTCCTCGAGCATATTTTCGTGCTCGTGCGGCGGCCATGACGTCCAATTTCCTTTTGAGGAGAATGTAACGCCAGCCATGATGCGGCCGGCCTCGACGTTCTTTCCGAGAAGAATATTGAGGTCCCGTTCGGTCGGTGGTTTACCGGCGACAAAGTGCAGAGCCGGGTCTTTGCGTATATCTTCGTATGCCACAAACTGCAGTGGATATTGCCTTTCGACGGGCGACGACAATTCCGCTAGGTCGAACTTCTCGTCGCTCGCAACCGTGATATCGGAATCTCGGGGAACATATAGAGCGTCGTAACGGCCCATAGTAAATGTCTGTCCACCCGTCGTCACGCTCCCGCAGCCGTTAAGGCAAATTAGCCCTGTTTCGTGAGTGCCGTTTTTGAACACAACTGGAGCGTCGCCGGATTCGATGATAATCCGGCCATAGAAGAGGTTGCGTGAGGCGGTGTCGCCGGGTCTCACCGAAATATTTCGTCCCCTGTGCCTATTGGTGCCTTTGACCACGCAGGTCGCGGGGTCGATATTTTCAAGTTTGATTTGTGCCTGCACTTTCCTAACTCCCGAATAATAGCTGATAACAAAGCCGCTAACACTTTATAGAGATACTGTTTGTTCAGCCCAAAATTGAAACTCGCGGTGCTTGAGTATCTCGGCCTTGGCCGGAACCTCGCCGTTTGCCGTTTTTATCACATGTTCAAAGAGCCTTGTCCCGACTTCGGCAATACTCTCGGTGCCATCAATGACATTGCCTGCTGAGATATCCAGATCGTGTGACATCTTTTCAAATACGCGATTGTTTGACGCGAGCTTCAGCACGGGTGCGATCGCATTTCCAATTGTCGTCCCGTTGCCGGTTGTGAATACGACAATGGTTGCACCGGCCGCGACAAGTCCTGGAGTTGATTCCTGATCGTAGCCGGGTCCCTGCATCAAATTAATGCCCCGAACCTTCGGCGTCTCGGCATACTGTACACAGTCTTCGATCCTTGTCGTTCCAGCCTTCACTATTGCGCCGAGCGACTTGATCGTTATGTTAAGCAGGCCGCCGGCTTTGTTGCCCGTGCTTGGATTCTGACCAAGGACACCGCCAAACTTTGAAGCGTATTCTTTATACCAGTCGACCAATGCGTAGATCTTGCGGCCGACTGTGGCGTCTTTGGCGCGATTGGCGAGAATATGTTCCGCACCGCAGAACTCAGGTACTTCCGTTAAAAGCACAGTCCCACCGCTGCGGACGAGGAGATCCGAACAATATCCGAGCGACGGGTTTGCTGAGATACCTGAAAAGCCGTCCGACGAACCGCACTTTACACCGAGCACTAGTTCACTGACCGGAAATTCCTCCCGAACGCAATTATTTACCTCGGGAAGCATTCGTTCGACCTCTTTCAGGCCGATCTCGATCGCGGCTTGCGTGCCCCCGACCTCCTGAATACCGATCTTAAATACGGGCTTCTGGATCGGCTTGTCGCGATTTGTAAGGTATTTTTCGACAAAGGTTAGATTTGTCTTCTCACAACCGAGATCGATCAGGATAACTCCGCCGACGTTCGGGTGATCGGCATAATTCGCGAGTGTCCGCATCATAACATCGAGCGTCGAGCCGTCCTGGCAGCCGCAGCCCTTGTTGTGCGGGATCGCGACGACGCCGTCCACATTGGGATACTTTTCGCGGCTGTAATGCATAAACTCAGACATCATCGAGATCTGAGTTGCCTCATGGCTGGCACACATTGATGTCGGCACGATCAACACGAAATTCCGGGTACCTACCCGTCCGTCAGGACGACGAAATCCCTTGAACTTGGCGATCTGTTCAGAGGGGAAATAGTCCGGAGCCGGTGTATGCAGGTTCTCGGGTAAGTCCCGCACGACGGGTACTTCATCCGTCATATTGTCGTGAGTGACCCACTCACCCTTTACGATCCCGAGTGAAGTTCCGATCGGTTGCCCATATTGGCGTACAAATTCGCCAGCGGGAATATCGCTGATCGAAAAGCGGTGTCCCGGCGGCACGACAGTTCGCACCTCGACCGTCTCGCCATTCGGCAAGGCAACGACGAGACCGTCGGGAGTCTCGTTCTTTACGACCGCGACATTGTCGTCGGGGTTGACGATGATCGCGTAGTCGCTGATCGCGGCCACTTTTTTGGCGGTAGTATCGAACATAAGGGTCACGATATCAGGTCAGGCAAAATGTACGTGCGGACATCCTCGTGAAGCCGCACGAGCAACCCGGGATTCTCATCCACCTGCCGGGCTAGTTCCGCCGGTTCCTCCGACAGTTCGGTCTCGATTAACCTCCTAAAGCTAGGGATCTTGCCCGGAGCCGTCGAAGCATCGACTATTGACTGAACGATCCGCCTCGCCCCCAGGATCGCAGCCGGACCGAGTGTCAGGATGTACTTCGCATTGCGACACTCAGTTTCGTCCGCCTCGGACACTTTGCTTCCTCCCACCTTAAACTTCGAGATATGATGTTCCAGAATACTGGAACTGATCGGGATCAGACCGGCAAAATCACTTAAAGTCGCACCGCATCCAGGCTTGATATAGCATAGGTGGGATGCGGCCTCTGCTTCCGGCCCAAGTCCTAAGAAGAATAGGTCTATGCCACCGAGGGAATAGAGTCTGTCGACGTATCGCTCAAGCTCGGCCTCGATGTCGTCCGTCTCGGTTCGCATCGGAGTAAAGCTCTTGATCTTTGAGAAGAACTTTGGACCGAGAAGTCGTTCAAAATCCCGGACAAAACTTAGGCCGTTGTCCATCCGCATCGGCGCGAGAGCGTCTTGCGTAAACACATTAAGGCGACCGAGCAGATCATCTATCTCGCTTCCATCCGCTAGACGATTTATCAGGCGATACATCGCCTGGGCACCACGGCCGCCGAGTAGGATAATGGTAATATCACCGCTCTTTTCGCCAGCGTACGACACGAGCTCATCGAACATTGCCCTACCGACAGCATTCTCCGTGTCCAATACAGTGTAGACAAACGAGGATAGGGGCACCGCAGGCATCGGTGCCGACGGCAACGTAAGCCAGACATTATTACCGGAGGGGCGGCGATTCACAGTCTTTCTCGGAGAACTTTGCATTTTGATTTCCCGTGGACTTAATTCTAATTGGTTAAACCAATCAAAATCAAGTCATATTTCGCGAATTTTCCGGTAAAAGGGACTGGAAACACAATTATGTTCCGAAATAGTGTAAATATGGATGCTTAGGAATGCTTGACAAGGTTATCCAATTTAAGTCAAACTATCTTCACTCCGGCAAAGTGGTATGACCTTTGTATTAATTGGGCCCGCCCAATCCGTCGGGACACACGACTTATGAGTTATTCAAAGCTTGATCTTGACGGCCGTGTCGCCGTCGTAATTGGCGGCACATCCGGCATAGGACGGGCGATCGCCCAGGGTTTTGCACAGGCGGGAGCCGATGTCGTATGTACCTCACGCCGGATGGATCAGGTTGAGGCGGCCGCAGCTGAGATCGAAGGCCTGGGCAGACGGACGCTACGCGTTGTCTCGGACGTTTCGGATAAACATTCACTGGCGGAAGTACTTGATAAATGCGTGGCCGCGTTCGGCACCGTCGACATACTCGTGAATTCGGCCGGGCGTACCAAACGCGACCCGTCGCTCGACGTTGCCGAGGACGATTGGAACGCCATACTTGAGACAAATCTCAACGGCACACTTCGCGCGTGTCAGGTCTTTGGCCGTCACATGGTCGATCGCGGCTACGGACGAATAATAAATATCGCGTCGCTTTCGACCTTTGTTTCGCTCTTCGAGGTGGCTGCCTACTCCGCCAGCAAGGCTGCCGTTGCCTCACTCACCAAATCGCTTGCAATCGAATGGGCAAAGCGCGGCGTGAATGTCAACGCGATCGCGCCAGGAGTTTTTCGTACCCCCTTGAACCAAAAACTGCTCGACGAGACACCTCGAGGTCAGGAGTTTCTTACTCGCACGCCGATGGGCCGGTTCGGTAATGTCGAGGAACTCGCTGGAGCAGCGATCTTCCTTGCATCAGAGGCGGCAAGTTTTGTGACAGGCGAGGTTTTGGTAGTAGACGGCGGCTTCTTGGCGAGCGGTGTTAATCAATAGTGAAAGAGCTGGATGAAAAGACCGCACGCCTCGAACGAATGCTCGCAGAAAGCGGCTTTGACGCGGTCATTCTCAACTCGCAGCATAACTTTGCCTGGTTGACCGGCGGTGGTTCGAACGGCGTAGATCTTAGCCGCGAGAACGGAGTGGCGTCCTTGATGGTAACTCGAAACGGGAAGCGGTTTGTTTTGGCGAATTCGATCGAAATGCCGCGAATGCTGGTCGAACAGTTGACGGAAAAAGATTTTGAACCTGTCGAATTCTCGTGGCAAGACGAGAAAGCGAATCCAGGTATTGCGGTTGATCGGGCAAGGGCGATCTTGGGAAGTGAATCAAATGTCGCAACAGATATTCCAATTTCAAACAGCACTCCCGCAATCGAAGGTAAGGTAGCCATGTGTCGCTACCAGTTGACAAGCGATGAGCGGAACCGATTCCGTGAACTTGGGCGGGATAGTTCTAAGGCCATGGACCGGACGATCGATCGTCTCGAACAAGGTGAGACCGAACGTTCGATAGCGGAAAGACTCAAAGGCGAACTTGCAAAAAGTGGTATTGCATCAGTCGTCACTCTTGTGGCTGCCGATGATCGGATCGCCCGTTTTCGTCATCCCTTGCCGACGGAGAATAGATTAGATTTCACCGCCCTTTTGGTGATCTGTGCAAAACGAGGCGGCCTGATAGTTAGTCTCAGCAGGATGGTGAGCATCGGTGAACCGAGCGACGAACTTAGACGGCGTACAGACGCTGCGGCATTTGTGAACGCGTCATTGCAGCATGCGACTCGCCCCGGGGCGATTGGATCTGAGCTTTACAATATCGCGGCAGCGGCCTACACAGAGAAGGGATACGCTGACGAGATAAATAGGCATCATCAAGGCGGGGCCGCGGGCTACAAGACCCGCGATTGGGTCGCACATCCGGCGAGTAACGAGATCGTCCATGAGTTCCAGGCATTTGCATGGAACCCGTCGATCACGGGAACCAAGGTGGAGGAGACTTGTATCGTTACCGAAACGGGTGTCGATGTGATCACCACAACAAACTCACCAGTGATGATCGTTACTCAAATTGAGGGACGGGAATACCATTCGCCGGACATTATTACCTTATAGGAGCAATTCGGAATGAGCGAAGAAACCTCGGCCGCCTACTCAGCAGGCACAAAGATCGGAAAGTTCCGGTGGGTGATCTGTACGCTGCTTTTTTTTGCGGCCACGGTCAACTATATCGACCGTCAGGTGATCGGCATTCTCAAGCCGACGCTGACCGAGGAGTTTCATTGGTCCGAACTTGATTACAGCTGGATCGTCTTCGCTTTTCAGACAGCATATGCGATCGGCTTGCTCTTCGTCGGCAAGCTGATGGACAAGATCGGGACCAAGATCGGCTTCGCTCTGGCGATCGTCGTGTGGAGTCTGGCTGCCATGGCACACGCCTGGGCTCCGGAGATCGGCACGGTAAGCTCTCCGATAGTTGCACCCATCGTCCAGGGTGTGGTGTCCGGGTTCAACTCGATAAGTTCTATGTTCGGGGCGGCTCCATGGACATTTGCGTTATCTACATCGGTGATCGGATTCATGGTCGTCCGCTTTTTGCTCGGTATCGGTGAGGCGGGTAATTTTCCGGCTTCAATCAAGACGGTTGCCGAATGGTTTCCAAAGAAGGAGCGAGCTCTCGCAACGGGCATCTTCAATGCGGGGACCAATGTTGGGGCACTTGCCACACCGCTTCTTGTTCCGGCGATCGTAATTGCCTGGGGATGGTATGAAGCCTTTATTTTCACTGGGATAATCGGCTTTATATGGCTGGCCTTCTGGTTGATCGTTTATAAACGGCCTGAGGAGCATAAGAGCCTAACAGAAAAGGAGCTTGCTTACATCCAGAGCGATCCCATCGAGGCGGCGAAGCACGTGCCCTGGCGGAGGCTGTTTCCGCATAGACAGACGTGGGCTTTTGGCATTGGGAAATTCCTGACCGATCCGATCTGGTGGGTTTACCTCTTCTGGCTGCCGGACTTTCT
>CAYSMU010000083.1:0-1346 GCA_964432145.1 uncultured Chloracidobacterium sp. | reverse complement strand
TTGATCTGAAAACATTCGGCATTCCTCTGGCGATAATTTACATCATCGCCGATGTCGGTAGTGTCGGCGGCGGATACATCTCATCCGCGTTGATCAAGCGCGGATGGACGATCAACAAATCCCGCAAGACCGCGATGCTGATCTGCGCCTTGGCTGTCGTCCCGATCGTTTTTGCGTCTATTACCTCTAATCTCTGGGTCGCCGTGCTTCTGATCGGGATCGCTGCCGCGGCTCATCAGGGCTGGTCCGCGAACATCTTCACGCTCTCGTCTGATATGTTCCCCAAACAGGCTGTCGGTTCCGTGGTCGGAATTGGCGGGATGCTGGGAGCGATCGGAGGAATGATCATGTCACCGCTGGTCGGATGGATACTGGACAAAACCGGAAGCTATGTCCCGATCTTTATCATCGCGGCCTCAGCGTATCTTGTTGCATTGGGGATCATCCACTTGCTGGCACCTCGACTGGAACCGGCAAATGTAGATGGGGACGCCACTTAAGGTTTCTCAAATGTTATCCGATCGATATTGGCTGAGCCCGCGTCGTTAAAACGTCCGGGGCGGTTGAAGAAGAAGCCGATCTTGGCTCCGATCCACCGCCCTTCACGAGCTTTGAATGCCACACCGACCGGTACAAAATCGCGTCCGTTGGTTCTGAACGAGAACGAACACAGAGCTCCTTTTGAGACCTTTATCCGAAGTTCGACGTCTCGGGTTCCAAGCTCGATCGGAGTGCTTTCGGTCTCCTGACCGCCTTTGTCTGCATCCTTCACAATCGCCTGTGCCAGAACCAACTTGCCGCCTCGATTTGTAATGCCGATGTATGAATAGTCCATTCCCATTACGACGAATCCGAATCGCTCGCCTTCGAACCGCGGTTCAATGCTGAGTTTCATGGTTGCGGTAAATTCCTCAGCTGTAAACTTTTGCAAAAGAAGGTTCGGAAGGTCCCATAGATTCTTAAAGCCTTCCGGCTGCTGGACCGAGAATAATTTTAGGATCCCTTTCTCGGGAAACGGAAATGCCCAACGTGCCTCCGGGTTTGCATGCCATTGCCATTGAGGGCCAATGTTTGGACTAGAAAATTCATCCGAGTCTGCGGGGCTCTCGATAGGAAATGTCTTTCCGACGCCCGGCTTTTTGGATGTTAGAACAGGTTCTCCAGTTCCATCGCCGTCCGTATCCGCTCCGATGACAGGAAAGCCGTTCTTCCACACCGTTGGCTGCAAATGGACAACCCGGCCGTAAGCCCCTTTGTCCTGGAAATGCAGAAACCAGGAGTCGCCCGTCAGCGTATCGATCAGAGCTCCCTGATGCGGCCCGTTTATCTCGGTCTTGCCTTGGGCC
>CAYSMU010000082.1:0-9560 GCA_964432145.1 uncultured Chloracidobacterium sp. | reverse complement strand
AAAGAAATGTAAAACCGCACCAAAAGGGATCGGAATTGACGTAGAATGCAACTTGAGTATGGACAAGATCCTGATAATTGACGATGACGAAGAGCTCTGTGAATTGGTCTCGGAGTATCTGAGCGTCGAGGGCTTTGAGATCGCATGTGTCCACGACGGAAAATCAGGGCTTGACGCGGCCCTCACCGGAGATTACGACATGGCGATCCTGGACGTTATGTTGCCGAAGATGAATGGCTTCGATGTCCTTCGCAACCTTCGTGAGCAGTCGAAATTACCGGTTATAATGCTTACCGCCCGCGGTGACGACATGGAACGTATCGTTGGTTTGGAGATCGGTGCAGACGATTATCTTCCAAAACCGTTCAACCCTCGTGAACTTGCGGCTCGTTTGAGAGCGATACTAAGGCGGACGGCGATCGATGAGAGCGACGGCGAAGGAAATGAGAAACTCGATATCGACGGTATACAGTTGTCGCCGTCCTCCCGAACCGCTTATCGCGACGGGGAAGAGATGAACCTGACGTCGGTGGAGTTTGGATTGCTGCATGAATTGCTGAAAGAAGCCGGTAAGATCGTGAAAAAAGACGACCTGAGTGAAAGTGTCCTTGAGCGAAAACTCTCGCCCTACGACCGAAGCCTTGATATGCACATCAGCAATCTGAGAAAAAAGCTTGGGACTCGGAACGACGGAAGTGAGAGGATAAAGACCATTCGCTCCGTCGGCTATATATATACGTTGGTATGAAATTATTTGTAAAGATCTTTCTCTGGTTTTTGGCTGCTATCGCTCTGATGATCGGTGGGATGGTCTTCGTGACACGAACGTTTCAGACCGATCCGATGAACAGCCGTTTTCAGCGATCGACGCGTAACCAGATGATCGTTTATGCCGGAACCGCCACTCAGATCGCGGCAGGTGAGGGTGAGGCCGGGGTCAGGACATTCTTATCCAGATTGCGCGATCTTGAGCCTCCCCGTGAGGTCGACTTGGTCGCCGAAGACGGTACGCTTTGGTTTGGGCAGAGTGAGGATGTCAGTGATTCACGGGAACTGATCGCTAGGTCCCAGGCAAGCATCACCGCCGATTCAGACTTCTCCGTTGAAGAACGGACGCTTGCGGCGGCACCGGTGAGATTCCCGGACGGACGCCGATTCGTACTTGTTTTGCAATGGGAACGGACTTCGCCGCCATCACTTTTCTTCGGGAGCTGGCTGGGCTACATGCGGCTCGGGGGCGTTTTGCTTACGGGTCTGGTGGTTTGCTACCTGCTCGCCCTGTACCTTACTTCTCCAATTCGGAAACTTCGAAGTGCGACCCGGCGGCTAGCGGACGGGGATCTTAGCTCGCGTGTGGCGCCGAGCGTCGGACGCCGCCGCGATGAGCTTGCCGATCTTGCCAGGGATTTCGATGAAATGGCCGAACGGATCGAGAATTTGATCACCTCCCAAAAACGCCTCAATAGCGATATCTCGCACGAATTGCGATCGCCGCTCGCTCGGATGAACGTCGCTCTCGAGATCGCCAAACAAAAATCGAACCGTGAGACGGCTCCGATACTTGACCGAATCGAGGCTGAGGCATCTCGTCTTAATGAAATGATCGGTCGTTTACTCACACTTGCGAAACTCGAAAGCGGGGCGGAAGACGTGGAAAATGTTCGTGTGGATCTGACCGAACTCGTTAAAGATGTTGCTGCCGACGCTGAGTTTGAGGCCCAAGCCAAAGGAAAATATGTTGAAGTCTCGTCCGCTGATCGGTGCATGGTGATGGGAAGCGCAACGCCGTTCGTTATACCAAGGAGGGAACCGCGGTCGATGTCTCGCTTATCGTTAATAACGGCGATGCGGTTCTAAGAGTCTCCGATCACGGCGGTGGTGTACCGGACGACGAGTTGGCCAATCTCTTCAGGCCCTTTTATCGCGTAGGGGAGGACCGAACCAGAAAGACTGGCGGCATCGGGCTTGGGCTGGCAATTGCCGATCGAGCCGTAAAAGCCCACAAAGGGACGATCACTGCCAGAAATGCTAATGGAGGTCTTCAGATCGAGATAGGGCTGAAGACTGCAAAGTGATCTAGGATACCCGGTTTGCCCGGGCCTGTGCGAATGATCTGATCGAGAGCAGCACGAACACGAGACATACCGCCGCCATCGCAGCCTGCGACAGAACGGCAGGTGAAGGTGACAGTTCACTGATCTTCATCAAAAGCCTGCCTGCCGTGAGAATGAATCCGATCAGGGCGACCACTACCGCTAGGTGCATCAAGTGCTTTCGAACGCCTTCGCTCACGCTTGCGATCGCTCCGCAGGCTGCAATGGCCAGCCCAAAAAAGGCCGGTATGAGGGCGGTGACACTGGCATTTCCTGCACTAATGCCGTAAGCATACCCTGCTATACCGATGATCACGAGGATTACCCCAAATACGATTGCTGTTCCAGGCATATTGATCTCAACTATTCGGGCGAAGTTTGTCTCTTTATCTTATCCTACCGCCGCATCGAAAGACTATCCTGGCCGGATCCGCTGCGCCATCAAGGCCTTTCTATTTTACGATCGGCAAAATGATGGCTGACTGGTGTCTACCGCCAGTATAGACTCGCTGGGTCGCCTTCTGAAAATCCTTCACAGAGCCTAGCTTATAATTCGGCATGAATTTCTGCGGATTCCTCGCAACGAGCGGGAACCACGTGCTTTGGATCTGAACCATTATCCTGTGGCCTTTCTTGAATGTGTGCGTTACGCCGGGCATCGTGAATCGCAATCTGGTCGGCTGGTTCGGCGTGAGCGGAACCGGCTTCTCAAAACCGTTACGAAACCGGGCCGGCATTGGCTCACCCCTAAGCAGCATCTCGTAGCCGCCCGGGTTAAAAACCGACCATGCTGAGTTTTGAGGAGGCCGCTGTCCTGCCGGATAGCTGTACTCCGTTGGGAATACGTCGATCAGCTTGACCACAAAATCCGAGTCAGTACCTGTGGATGACACAAAAAGCGACGGCTTGATGTCTCCTGCAATGGTCACGTCCTCGCTCAGCGGTGCAGTTTGAAAGACGAGCACGTCAGGACGCGTCGAGGCGAATCGCTGGTCTTCCGTCATAAAGTCGCGCGGGTAATTTGATGTGATCTTCTGCGTGTACGGAACCGGATTCAAGGGATCGGAGATGTATTCGCTGAATCCGCCAGTACTTGAGAGCAACTCAAATCCAGCCGTGCCGCCTGATGTTAGGTAGAGAGGAGTTTCCTTGCTATTCGGCGGGTCAAAACTTTCAAACGAACGCCATTGATGCGAACCGGTATCGAATAGATTAGTCTCTTGGATCGCCGATATATCGCCCTTATCTTTAAGAAAGTGGTTGAAGAACGGGACCTCCATGTTCTGGCGAAAATACTCGCCGGTCTTTTGACTGAAATATGCTGTCCCGAGCCAGTCTCCGTCATTACGCGACCATCCACCGTGATCCCATGGGCCCACGACGAGGACGTTGAAAATTCCCGGGTTCTGTTTCTCAATATGCCGATAGGTATTCAGAGCGCCGTACAGATCTTCGTTATCGTACCAACCGCCCACCGTCATCGTGGCACACTTGATGTTTTTTAGCTTGGTGAGGATATTTCGATCTTTCCAAAACTGGTCATAGTTAGGATGGGCCATCATCTCATCCCAAAACTTGATCCGTACGCCCATGTTCTTCTCGTATTCGTCTGCAACCTCTTTCAGGCCGCCGGCGTTGAGGAAATAATTGTAGCCATCAACCGGCCTAAATCCTTTCCAGTCTTTGATGTACTTGAAATCGCTGTTTGGCGTTGGTCGATACTGGCCAAATCCTGTGAAGAACCAAAAATTCTGCGCAAGGAACAATGCCCCATTGTGATGCATATCGTCACCGATATACCAGTCACTTACCGGTGCCTGCGGCGAGCACGCTTTCAGCGCGGGGTGCGAATCGATCGAGCCGGCCGATGCATAGAATCCAGGGTACGAAATTCCATAAATGCCGACACGGCCGTTATTGTTTGAAACGTTCTTGATCAGCCACTCGATCGTATCGTAGGTATCGGTCGACTCATCGATCTTCGTATTGTCCGTATTCGCTATGTCGGGCCGTACGTCGACGAACTCGCCCTCGCTCATCGTTTTTCCGCGGACATCCTGATAGACGAATATATAGCCTTCCTTCGCAAATAATGGATCGGGGCCCAGGCTTGTCTTCATCGCACTCCCATAAGGGGCGACCGTATATGGCGTTCGGTTAAGGAGGATCGGGTATCGTTCCGACGTCTTTTTCGGTTCGTAGATCGCGGTAAACAGCTTGACACCGTCGCGAACAGGGATCATCACCTCACGCTTCGAATAGTTATCGACAATATACTTCGCGAGTTCCTGCTGGGCGTTGGGAGCGGCAGGAGCCTGCGCTGGTATGCCAATGACGGAGAAGGCAAAAATGGCGACGGCCAGAATTACATATCTAAGGCACAATGGATTCTTCATTTTATGACCACCTATCAATTGCACTTTCCAAGGGGCGGTTTATCAACGATGTAGTTCTAATCTACGCCCAACTGTCGCAAAAGCAAAGAGGCACGAGTTGCCGAACGATCGCGACCAAGCTTAACAATTTCTGTCATTTTGACCTGAGTTGGTGCCCAAAACTGTCATCAGAAAGACGAGTGGCGAAATCTGCAGATCCCTTCAACATTGGTAAGTCACTCTAAAATATAGACTTGGATCAGCGGAGTAAAACAAGCAACATTGGCACGCGAATTGAATTATCAAGGGCGTACCCACGCATTGAAGGTGGGAAAATGCAGGACGGTAATTCAGGATGAAAAAGGAAAAGGGTTTTTCGCTCATTGAACTTTTGATCGTTGTCGTGATCATTGGCATCATTGCCGCAATAGCCATACCTAATCTTATGGCGAGTCGGAGATCCGCGAATGAGGCATCCGCCATTGCTGCTCTCAGGACCGTCCATGGGGCCCAGTTTACATATGCCACAACTTATGGTTCGGGCAATTACTCAGGCACCGTTGCCGGGCTCGACGGTGTCGGTCTGTCACAGCTAGCGGCTTTGGGACTGATCGACAGCGTCCTTGGCTCCGGCACAAAGAGCGGCTACGTCTTTACTACCGGTACCAACAATCTTACGAGTACGCGAAACGCAAGCTTCTGTACCAGGGCGATCCCAACGGTCAATTCCGGAGTAACGATGACCGGATCACGCTGCTTTGGTGTCGCGACCAATGGAGCGATCATGACGAATACCGGAGCAAGCGCTGCAAACTGCGGATGTTCGATCGACGGGGCCGGTTACGAATTTGTCGACCGTTCTTCGCCTCTGGCGGATTAACCAACTACTAGTCCAAAACATTTCGAAGAGGCCGCGCTTATCAGCGGCCTTTTTCTATTTGCTGCGCAATTCCTCGATCATCCCTGAGACGGTTTGTTTTAGATGAGCGGTTACTGCCGCGTAATCGTCATCTGTCGCTTCGGATACCGGGCGGCCAAGAACGTCCTTAGGGTAAAACGGCCTACCGATCATTATTTTTACCTTAGCGGGTCGGATCCGCCACGACTTTCGCGCCCAAACATTCTGGAGTCCATCCAGTGCAACAGGTACGATCGGCAGATCGAGTTCCGTAGCGAGGATCGCGGCTCCTTTCTTAAAAGTATGCAGCTCACCGTCGAAGGCACGCTCACCTTCAGGATATATATTTAGAACCTTTCCATGCTTTAAGCCGATCGCTCCGGCTTTCATCGCGCGCATCAACTCGGTATCAGGGTTGACCGGGACGACATTGAGCATCTTGGCTACAAACCGAAGCAGGCTGCCCTCAAAGAACTCGCTCGCTCCAACGTGAAAGATGTTCCTGAACAACGCGTACGGGTAATTTGAGCAGAGAACGAACGGGTCCAGAAAGCTCTGATGATTCGGACATATAAGATATGGCCGTTCGAGTGTACGAAGGTTCTCTTTGCCTTTAACCTCAAGCAGCATAAAAACGCGAAAGAACAGGTTGAAGCACTTGTAGACTACAAATGCGAACGCCGCAAACATTGGCCGGTCCTTTAAAACGCCGCGAACCTCAGGAAAATCATCGTCAGCTTCTCGGACGATCTTGCCCCAGTTCAGGTCGATCGAAACGTTCTCAGCGTCGGCCCCGCCGTGTTTGTTCACAAGATCGATCACGTTTGCGACCGTTAGTGCCGTCGCCGCCTCATCTCCTTCGAATTCCGTAGCAAATGCTTGTTCAAGGGCGGCGAACGTCTCGGCCCGTGCCAGGCTGTCCAGCCCCAGGTCGATCTCAAGGTTCATAGCCGGATGGATGACTTCGGGATCTTTCGCGTTTTGGGCGATCGCGGCGATGACGGTCTTCGCGGTATTTGTTTCGAGCAGGGCCCTTTCGGCGTCAGTAAACTCCCACGCCTTTGATTCTTTTGCCTCGGCAGCGATCACTCCGGATTCGATCTCCTTCTTTAGCTGAAATCGCTTGATCTTTCGCGTAGCGGTGCGGGGCAGAGGTTCGGCGCGAATGATGTAATCGCGGACGCGCTGATACTCGGGCAATTCGCGGCCGAGGCTATCGAGTTCATGACGAATGGCTTCTTTCGAATTCGCTATCTTGGCCTGTTTCAAATAGTCGAAATCGGGTACCACGACCGCAGCAAGCTTTTCCGCTCCTGCACGAGCTTCGCTTTCGTCCTGAACACCTATTATTGCCAACTCCGCGACGAGGGGACATTTCAGGTAGTGAACCTCAAGGTCTTCAGGATGTACGTTCTTGCCGGACGGAAGCACAATGACATCTTTGCCGCGGCCGACGATGTAGAGATGGCCGTCAACCAGTTTTCCGAGGTCTCCAGACCGAAACCAACCATCCTCAGTAAATGATTCGGCCGTCGCCGTCGGATTCTGATAGTAACCGGCAAAGACCATTGGGCCCTTGATGAGCACCTCGCCGACGCCTTCGCTATCGGGATTGTCGATCTTGATCTCGGCACCATGCATTGGTTTGCCGACCGATCCGACACGGTTATCATCCTCATAGGTCGCGGTTGCCGCTCCACTGGTTTCGGTCAAGCCGTAACCCTGAAGGATGGTGAAGCCCAGCTTATGAAAATCGATCGCTACATCCTCGTCAAAACGAGATCCTGCCGAGATAGCCACACGCAGATTTCCGCCAAACGACTCATGAACCTGGCCAAAGAATTTCGGTCCGAGGTTTATTCCGATCGTATTCCGAAGCAGTCCATTGGTTGCGAGCATAGCTCGAAACAACCGCTGTACCACCTTCGGTTTGGCCGCCACCGCATCGAAGATCTTCTTGTGGAATAGATACCAAAGCCGCGGCACTGTCGTCAGTATCGTAGGCTTGAAGGTCTTCATCGCCTTGCTCAATTCGTCGGGCGTCAGTTCTTTAAGATAACCGACCTCGCACCCGTAGGTCGTGGCGATCCAAAGATTTACGATCTGCAGATACGCGTGGAAAAGCGGCAGGAGCGAGAGAATTCTTTCCTTGTCAGAAAGCTTCAAAACGTAATTGACTCCCTCAAGTTCCGCAAGAATATTCGCGTGCGTGAGAGGAACGCCCTTTGGAGTGCCGGTCGTGCCGCTCGTGTACATAAGCACGGCCATGTCATCGCCTTTGGCAGGTGGGGTTTCTTTGGCGAAATACTCAGGGAAATCTGTCGCGGCCCAGTCGTCGAAATGCTGAAAGCCGTTCGACGAGCGTTCCATGTTCCAGACAACGGCGGGTATGTGCCTGCCAAGCTTTTCCTCGATCTGCTGAAATCGCTCGGTCTGATCCGGCGAGAGGAATGCGACCTTTGCCTTGGAATTCTCAAGAAAATTTGTGATCGTTTCGATCTCTCCGTGCGGATCGAGGGGGACCATCACAGCCCCACGATACACAGCTCCGAGGTAGGCGGCGGCCCATTTAGGATGGTTCTCACCTATTAAGGCCACTCGGTCGCCGAATTCCACACCTTCCTGAGTGAGACGGTAAGCGATCGAACGCGTTTGGCGAAGCAGTTCACCGAATGTATAGGTCGAATCGTCGTTGCCGACGATCCGCATTGCCGTCGCATCGGGACGCGATTCAAATGACTCAACGATACGTTCGCAAAATGATTGCGCCATAGGCATTTAGGGATTTGTCTAGCTTAGTCCGCAACCGGTCATTACGCAAGCTGTTGAAAGGCTCTCAGGTATCACTTCTGCGTCGCCGGGACCCTGACCCGGAGCGCGTCGGGAACGACCTCATACACTGCCGGCAGCCTGCCCGGAAGTTCACCATCCGTCTCCAGGAGGATCTGTTGTGACGAGTCGACCGCGCTGATCTCGATCTTCGCCGCCAGCCTGCTCTTTACCTCATCGAGCGCGTGATGCGAACCGCGGTAGATAGAAAGAGCGTTGATCAGGATCTTTGCGGTTCCAAGATCGCCGATGTTCACGACATCGAGCAGGCCGTCATTGATCGAGGCATCAGGAGCGATCATCATACCACCGCCAAAATAACGAGAGTTGGCAATACAAAACGCGATCGTTTGCAGACTATGTTCTTCGCCGTCGTCAAAGCGAACGCGGACCAACGCCGGATCGAGGACTAATACTTCCTGAAGCGTGGATACCGCGAAGTTCGCCCTGCCCCGAATCGACTCTACGGGAAGCCAGTCAAAAACCTTTGCCGATTTAACGCGTTGGACGATATCGGCCGCAAGCCCTACAGAGGAAACATTAACAAAGTAGCGGCTGACCTCGTTCCCGTCGTGATCGTGAAAGGTCACACGCCCTGCGTCCATCCGGCGGGTAATGCCGTCACGTAGGGCCGCAGCCGCCTCACGGTTGGTGTGCGGCAGGCCAAGGGTGCGTCTGAAGTCGCCGCCGGTGCCCGAGGGCAAAACGCCGAGCTCGACATCTACACCTGAAAGCAGAATGCCATTGGCTACCTCATTGATCGTGCCGTCACCGCCACAGGCAATAACAAATGTGCGGCCCGATTCAGCCGCTCGCCGGGCGATGTTAATGCCGTCGCCTTGCGACTTGGTAAACGCCACAGCGAACGGGCCAAAATGGGCACGCAGGTCGCTTGCCGTCGCCGCCCATTTCTCGCGGGTCGAGCCCGATGCCGATTTGGGATTGACGATCACAAGTGGGAGTGACGTGTCGTTTGAAATGTCGCTATCTTTTGCCAAGGTTTTTTCCAAATATTGATATTGCATTGACGGAATGGGGATAGTCAAAAGCAAAAAAGAAAGCCGCCCCGTTCGGAGGCCGTTGCGGTTCACGACGAAAGAAAACCGAGGCTGTCATTTTCAGACAGCCTCTTATTCTGACAGCAATGCAAGAAAGCTTAATTTGCAACCAAGAATACATCGTAAGCCCAGCGACCGACCTGAGCTCCATGGGCATCCTTGACCTTTGCACGATACTTGAATTTATTACCGTATTGGTCGGTCGTTTTCGATTCGTGGTACTTAAGCTCGATCTTAGCCAGGCCAAGGTGGCTAAGTGTCTTCAGTTCGCCTGATTCGGAGGTCCCGTAAGCTTCCCGTCAATGTC
>CAYSMU010000081.1:8037-9612 GCA_964432145.1 uncultured Chloracidobacterium sp. | reverse complement strand
AGCCGCGAAAAATACGTCCCCGACCCGGAACCGGACGAGAAGGACAGTTCGTGAGCACAGAAACGCACCGCCCTTGAGAACAGCTCGGAGGCAATGATCCGGGATCAGGGCCTCAGTGCTAAGACGTAAATAAAAGAGGGAGCGTCCTCCCTCTTGATCGCGAACCCGTACGAACGAATGATCTAAGTATGAATTGTTCGAGGTTCGCGTGTTGCTGCGACGCGGCCTTCTTTTTTTGAGGGACGGGAAAAGCCGATCGGCTTGAAATAAATCGGTCTGCGGCGTGTCAGCAGGTGAGTCACGACGACCGGGAATATCGACATATCGGCTGGTTTGCTAAGGTATTCGTCCGCTCCCGCCGCTTTGGCCTTTCCGATGTCTATCGGACGGTCGAGGGCCGAGAAGAACATGATCGGAAGCGACTTGCCCTGGCTGCGGACCAATGCGCATAGCTGGACCCCGGTCATATCGGGAAGCGTATATTCGGTAATGCACAAGTCAAAACGCTCGTTCATTAGTGCCGTGAAAGCCTCCCTGCCGGTCTTTGCCGCTATGATGTGGTAGTTCATACCGCGACCCGCGAGGACCATCGTTATCCATTCGCTGGTTTCGGGGTCGTCATCGACGCACAAGATCCTGAGACTTTCTCGTTTGATCAACATTCTTCAGAACTACTTATTAAAAGATGAGGGCGGTTCCCGACTTGCTCTCCGAGTCGACCATCACTGTTTGAATCGCCGGTCGCCGCCCTATGCATTTCAATTTAGCGTGGCGTTTTGTTTCAGTCGGTATTCCGGCGGACATTCCAGTAAGAATTGTTGCGAAACAATATAGGGGATCTAATAAATAAGGAGTGATCTAACCAATGCAGCAACAAACCAGTACGAACGAAAAGAACTATCACCATGGGCGATCTGTTTTTCCCGCGGCGGCCGGCTACTTTATAGCAGGCACCGGGCTCGGGGCGGCGCTTGCCTTGCTATTTGCCCCAAAACCGGGCAAAGAGCTAAGGGAAGATATCGTCGCCAAGACTCAAGCCGGGATCGACACGGCCCGACAAACCGCGGTGGAGATCCAGCATCGAACGGGTGAACTGGTCGACTCGGTCAAAAAGAACGCGTTGGCGTTGACCGATATCTGGAAGTCCCCGGAGCAGGATATGTCGTCGTCGCCCGACGGCTCGACACGCGAGGGTATCGAGCGGATGGAAAATGAGACACGTGGCGGCAACGGAAAACACACGGCCCGAAAGCCGAGTAATATTGTATAGCCCCACCAATAAGGACGTTTTCCGTGGTTGAGGATAATGGAGGGTTTTGACCGCAGATCACGCAGATGACGCAGATTTTCAGCAGGACTAAATGGAAATATCCGTATTTATCCGCTTTATCTGCTTTATCTGCGTGATCTGCGGTTGAATATTGAACGAATACGGTTCACGGGGAGGTTCTCATTGAGCCCGTTTTTCGTGTGCCGGTATTAAGCTGAGGTTTAGACCCTTCGTCCCCGAACCAACTGGAGGACGAGAACGACGATCGCCAGTATCAGCAGGATATGGATGAGATCGCCGATCGC
>CAYSMU010000081.1:0-7937 GCA_964432145.1 uncultured Chloracidobacterium sp. | reverse complement strand
AAAGGCGGGGTCCGGGTGAACGATTAGTGAGGATGTTCAGGTGTGATCCGGCCCCGCCCGGGGTCAGCTTTCACTGTACCCGGAATTGAGTTGAGCTACAGTATGGCCGCCTACATTCGGCCAATTATCAATGAACCAATGCCGGTGACTGCAGTTCGAAATAGCACGGGCACGAAGAGTCCTCGATTCCCGGGCGATCACGCAGCAAAATGCCTCCGCGCGAATAATCGATGAGCTTATCGGTGCGGAGTTCCTGCGCAATACACGTGACACTCGGACGATAAACCCCTAAAACGCGGGCGATCTGTTCGTGGGTCAGCGTGAGCGTGCGTCGGCCGCACCGGTCCTGGATCAACAGCAGCCACATACAAAACCGTTCCTTTACCGAGTGAAACATATTACAAATGGATCTCTGCGAGATCTGCTTGATATACGAGTCGAGGCAATGTGTCAGGTGCGTTCGCAGCCGTTCGTTTCCGTGAAGCAGGTCATCGAGGGTCGAGGAATCGATCCGCTGGGCGCTGCCCGCCTGCGCCACCTGCACGGTGTTGGACACCATGCGGGTATCGGACAGCAACGACGCCAATCCGATCGCTCCTTCCTTGCCCGTCATTGCGATCTCGACCATTCTGCCGTCCTCGAGTGTCCTGAAATCGGACACGACCGCCTTTTCGGGAAAATAGATGTAGTTCAGTTTGTCCTCTGCCTGGTAAAGAAACTGTTCCTTTGTCAGTTCCACGCGCCTCAGAAACTGGGCCAGAGTCGCATGCAGATCCGCGGGAAGCTTGCTAAGCAACTGGTTCTCGGTCAACGGCAGCTCGGAGTTGTTAGCTGCCGCCGAATTTGTCTGGCTGAAACGTCGTTCGTAGGTATTTCCTTGCAACCTCATAACGTTGTCCCCCTTCGATCTATATGATCAGATTCTCCTGATTATTAATCCGTTAAAAAACTAACCGGACGTGTGATGTCACGGCGATATTCGGCCATTTTGCGGGAGATCCCCGAACGGGATCTCCCGGCTTCCCCCTTGACCACCGAACAGGTCCCCCCGGTTATTGTCGTTCCGAGCGTTAAGGAATAGCCGCCCCTTTTGCCTGTTCGATGTTGTAATTATGCGATCGACGGCGACGCGGGAGTATCAGGAAGTTGGTAAATCTTTCTAGGGATTATCCCTAATACGAACACTGAAGTGAGGCGGGTCAATTGTCCTGCAGCCAATTGCGAAGGATGGCATAACGGACGATGTCGATACGGCTCGAGATGCCCAGCTTGCGCATGCCGTTTGCCTTATGGGCCTCGATAGTTTTGACGCTAAGATCGAGCTTCACGGCGATCTCCTTGTTGCTGTATCCCAATGCGATTAGCCGCAGGACCTCGGCCTCGCGGGCGGTCAGCTCGCCCTTGTTCTCGCCTCGAAGCGACTCTGAGCGGGCCGCGTAGCCGCCCATGACCTTGCGGGTCAGACTCGGGTCGATGTACGACTTACCGGCCCCGACGGCGCGGATAGCGGTGACGAGATCATTTGGAGCGCTTTGTTTAAGGACGTAGCCATTTGCTCCGGCGCCGATCACCTGCTGCAGGTATCCGTCATCGGTATGGCGGGTGAGAGTCAGGATCTTGAGGTCCGGCATGCGTGATCGCAGCTTGCGGGTCGCCGCGAGGCCGTTCATCGTCGGCATCGAGATATCCATTAATACGACATCGGGCTTAAGGCGGTCAGCCTCACGGATGACCTCGTCCCCATCGCCTGCCTCGCCGACGATCTCCATATCGGGCTGTGCGTTGACCAGGAGTTTGATCCCTTCGCGGACGGTCTGATGGTCTTCGGCAATGAGGATCCTGAGTTTCATCTCCATTTCTTATTCTTCCTCTCCAAAAGGGACCCGGACAAATATTGTAGTTCCTTTTCCGGGTGACGATTCGATCTCGAGGTCACCGTGTATCAGGCCGGCACGTTCGCCCATTCCGGTCAGTCCCAGCCCGCCATTGCTGTCGCCGTCATGCTTTGGATCTCCCGGATCGAAGCCGATCCCGTTATCCTCAATGATCAAGATCAGGCTGTCGCCGCGTTTTTCGATCTGCACCGCGACATGGTCGGCGCGTGAGTGTTTCGCGACGTTGTTCAGGGCCTCTTGAGTTATACGGTATAAATGAGTCTCGGTTTCCGGATCCAAACGCAGATTGATCGTTTCGCTCGCATGGAACTCAGCTTCGATCTCGACGTGGCGAGACCATTCGCGGACATACTCGCCGATAGCCTGAACAAATCCCAAGTCATCTAGAGCCGTCGGACGAAGCTCCCAAGCGAGGAAACTGACCTCGGCGTCGAGCTTTTCCGATATCTCCTGAAGCCGTTTGATCCTTTTACTGACCGCCGGGTCGGCCGAGACGTCGCCAAGAGACGCGATCTTAAGCCTGAGGGCGGTAAGCCGCTGCCCGAGCGTGTCGTGGATATCGCGAGCGATCCGGGTTCGTTCAAATTCCTGACTCGAGACAAGCCGCTGCAGCAGTTGTATCCTCTGGCGTTCACCGATCTCGCGGTCGCGCATCTCCTGCTTCAATGCCTCGTTCGCCTCGGCAAGTTCCCTGGTCCGGTCGGCGACCCGCATCTCAAGCAGATCGTGCGAACGCTGGAGGCCTTCGGCCTGACGCTTCTTTTCGGTGAGGTCGGACGCGATCTTAGCGTAACCGTGCAGGGCAGACCCGATATGGAGCGGGATCATCACACCGCTGGCATAAAAGCGCGTTCCGTCCTTACGCATATGCCAGCGGTCATCCGACGCACGCCCGAGTTCGCGAGCGACGCGCATTTCCTCGGCAGGAACGCCGCGTTCGACATCTTCAGGCGTGAACAGGATCTCGCACGGCTTTCCCATTATTTCGTCGCTCGGGTAACCAAAGATGAGTTCGGCACCACGGTTCCACGAGTCGATCTTTCCCTCGGCATCCATTGTTAGAATTGCGTAATCGGTCAGTGTTTCGAGCAACAACGCCATCCGCTCCTCGCTCGAACGCAGCAGGTCTTCGGATCGCCGCAACTCAGTCAGGTCGCTGATGAGAGCGTAAAAGCCGAGAAGGCCGCCTTCATCAGTAATGTGAGGGACGTAGGAGATGCCGACGGTCCGTTCGCCGGCCGACTTGTAGGTCAGGGTCGCCTCAAAATAGACGGTCTCGCCGGCGAGGACCTTGTCGATGTAGGGTTTGAGCACCTTGTACGCACGTTTTCCCTCGATCTCCGCGATCGTGCGGCCAAGCATCTCCTCGGTTTCTTTCCTGAACCATTCACAATAGCGGCCGTTGACGAAGCGGTACTTTTCATCGGCTCCGATGTACGAGATCAGGGCGGGAACAGTGTCCGTGATGAGTTTTACCTGTTTCTCTCTGTCGAGTGCCGTCTGCTCGGCGTTTTTACTTCGTGTAATGTCAATGTTCACGCCATAAACTCGCAGTGCACGGGATAAATGGTCGCGTTCGATCATTGCATCCGACTGGATCCAGCGGACCGATCCGTCGCTGACGATGATGCGAAACTCGTCCCTAAACTCATTCTTGTCGGAATCGACGACCTTTTTGAGATGGCGTTTTACGCGATCGCGATCGTCGGGATGAAGACGTGAACTCCAGAATTCCTCATCCGGATTGATCGAGGTGGAAGGCTCTCCGTAAATCGTCCACATCGATTCGGACCAATAGGTTTGACCGCTCTCCACATTCCAGTCCCAGACGCCGACGCCTCCGGCCTTTTGAGCAAGAAGAAACCGCTCATGCGAGGTGCGAAGCTCATTTTCGGCCCTCAGCTTCTCGACCGATAGCCATGTCCTTTCGCCCACGCTCTCGATCAAGCGGACCTCGGCGGTCGTCCACTCGCGGGGTTTGGCGTCGCTGACCCAAAGCGAGGCGACCCAAACACCTGCTCTCATCAACGGTACGGCAATATAAGAGCGTTCGCCGGTGATCTTATAGGTCTTGTAATAATCACGCGTCCGCGGATCAAGACTCGCATCGACATTTACCACGGTCTTGCCCGCTCGCATTTCGTCCAGCGTGATCGGGCTGTAATCAGCGATCTGATGGACCCCGGCAACAGAGTCAGCATCCTGAAAGAAATCGCGGTGAACCGTCTCAAGGCCCGCCTCAAGATCTATCTCATTGAAAAGACACCGGTTAGCGTGAAAAGTCTCACCGACGGCCCTCGCGACCAGATACATTAGCGATTCCGGGTCATCGACAGTCCTGATGAGGTCGCCGAGACGAACAAGGAGGCTGTTTCGCATCTCCTCCTGCTTTCTCTCGGTAATATCCGCGACCGTGCCCCGTATTCGTACCGCCCGTAGCTTATTCCCATCGTCGGCGAACTCCACCCGGCCAATACTGTTGAGCCACCGGCACGACCGGTCGGGGAGGCGAACCCGGTGCTGGACCCGAAACACGCCGTCGCCCAACGGATCAGTGGCCTTTTTGAGGGCGACGCGAACGATCGGATGCTCGGCCTCAGGGATCAGCTTCCAAAAGGCGTCATCGAATGGACTCGGGTCATCCGGCCCGACGCCAAACAACATGCGGGCCCGACTGTCTCCGTAAAGTACCGAGTTAACGAGATCCAGTTCCCACGTACCGAGGTTGCCGGCGCCGATCGCGAGTCTAAGCCGTTCCTCAGATCTCCTCAACTCCTCTTCGGCCATCTTGAGGTCGTGAATATCCGTGGACGTGCCGTACCATTTGACAGGCCTTTCGTCACTCGGCGTCACGGGCGTGGCTCGGGTGAGGTGCCACCTGTAACTACCGTCGCGCATCAGGATCCGTTGTTCGTGCGAGTATGGCTCCGATGTACGCACCGCCTCTTTCCATGCAGCGACGGTCGCATCACGGTCGTCCGGATGAACGGCGGGTCCGGACTCGTCGTACTCCAGGTTCGGGGCGACGGCGCCGAATTCCTCAACCCGAGTGTTGTAGTGCTGGACCTTGCCTTCGGCATCCGCGATCCAGACGAGCTGGGGCATCGCGTTTGCCATCCGCACCAGATCATCCGCGTACTGACGGGCCGTGATCTCACTGAGCCTGGCGCGGCGGTCCTGCCGGTTCAATGCCTCGCCGGCCCACCATAAAAGGCTGACGAGTGCAGCGATCTCGGCCAACGTCCGGGCCGCCGAACCAAAGGCGGGATCGTACAGGCCGCGGTGCACGCCGGAAACGGTAAGGAAGCCGAGGACCGCCGGAATTACAATAACGGCAGGGATAAGAAGCCGGACCATAGAGCTGCCCGCTCCCGGCGTAGCGAGAAAATGCATCGGCCCGGCCCGGGTTTCGACAAGGATCAGCCCAAGCGAAACAACGAAGATGAAGGTCGCTGTCTGGAAAGCGATCACGGTGAGGTTTGGGATCGTATACAGTACCCTGACGCCAAAAAGGTACCCGGTAACAGATAGTATCGAAATTGAGAGCGGGACCAGCGCAAGCAATACCCCAAGAATGCGGGGACGTTCGCCGTTCGCCTGAGCGACGCGTCGATCAAGCGAGGAAAACAGAACTGAAAGGCCGACGAATATCCACGAGACGGATCCCGGGATGCCCATGCGTCCGGGAGCGAGAGTTCCCGCACGACCCCATTCCCGCCCAAACAAGAACAGCGTATCAACCCCAAGATCGATCCCGGTTACATTCCCGAAGAATGCCGCGGCCCCGATCAGAAAGACAATTCCGCCGAGTGTTCGTGCAGCGATCAGCCACCTTTGCCAAAGCAGCACGAGTGCACCGCCTGAGAGAGCTACAGCAAGCGCTGCATTGGGCTGGATCGAGATCCCGTGGGCGCCCCAATCAGTCAGCCGGGACTCATTCAGAGCCCAACCGAGAAACGAGACCACTCCGCCCAGGAGAGCGTAGGCGGCGAGCAAGATGACCGCCCCGCCCGACCAAAATCGAAGCGGATCAACCGGGCGTTCGTTCCGGACTCCAAACGTCTCCATCTTGATGTACTCGATCGCAAGGGGCAACAACGGTGCCCTCTATAATCGAGAATCTTATAGCTTGCGGTCGAGTTAATAAAGTTAACGCGAGTATTCGGTATCAGAGTAATATTTCCGTGAGGCGGTGATTGTATGCCAGCGTACAAAGCGGCCGGGCAAACAGGGAAGTCGGGGGCATGATCACAAACAAGTTTGCCAAGGGGATAATATCAGATTGAGAGCAGGAGCCGTTTCCCTCGCCCGTGTGGCTCCTGCTCTCGTTAAAGGGTTCCCGGATAACCAGGATCCCTGTCCCGATACGATCTCGTCTTCAAAGGTTCTTCAACTCCGGGAGCCTTTTTTTCGGGCTCGTCCATTTCCGGATCATCCGCCGGCGGCCATGGCGGATCGCGCCGCTCCAGTTCCCCGTGGCCGGGAACGGGATCGCGATCGGGCCGCATCGGGTCGTCGATCTCATCGATCGGCCTCGCGTGTTCGTTATCCACCGGCTGATCGTTTACGCCGGTCAATTGTGTTCCGTCGATCTCCATATTGCCTCCTTAGCGTTGGTAGTGTTCTGCACGCCCCGAAGATTGGTAACAGTTGACCACCAAACAAAGACCCAAACAGTACGCCATCGTACGTTAAGCAAAAAAATGTGCCCCGTTCCCGGGGCACCAGCGCATGAAGCGAAAATGGAAAAAAACTAACAGGTAGAGCTGATTATGCATTGACGGATCGGACGTGTACGTATTCGAGATTACATAACGAGGATTTTTTTTCGATTGTATGGATGTGGACAAACTGAGCGGCTTGAATCTGGTTTACTTGAAACCCGTGGTCCCAGGATCACATATATTAATAAAGGAGAACAGACTTGTTATGCCAGAAAATAAGGGAGCTAATCAAAGTCAAGGCAAAAACGACCGAAGCTCGGGCTCAAGCCAGAAAGGCTCGTCGAAAACGACGAATAAAAGCTCGGGCGGTAGTTCCGGGTCGAAAAACTCTGAAAACGACCGTTGATCTTGAGTTTGAGCGGTAACTCTACTACTTACGGGGCCCGTCCTTTGGAGGGCCCTAAAATTCATCTAACGCAGTTAAACGACGCCTCGGCACTGCAGTGATTAGCACCGCCGAGGCAGGAGATGCACCGACGAAGCGTCAGTTCCGATGGTAAATGTCGACTGCGTCCGGTGCCGATCAAGGAGAGAGAAATGAAAAATCTAATACCCCGATCGCTAATACTACTTTCAAGCGTAGTCTTTCTCGCATGTTCGTCCGGCGAAGGAAACAATACGGCGCGAAATACAAATGCCAATCAAAATCGTTCTACCCCTGTACCGACGGCAACGGCAGTCAGCACAATGACACCGATGCCTACGCCATCGACGACACCGGTCAACGGGAATGTAAGAACCAACGTGAATACAAATTCAAGACGCCCCGGAAATGCGAACTCGACGATCACGCCTACGCCTCGCACAGACGGTGAAAGGTAAACAAGGAGGACCCAAAATATGTCAGAAGGTGAATCGACAGGCTCGAACGCGATCTGGGCCGTAGCGCTGATAATAATCGTAGCGATGATAGTCGGCCTATTGATCTACAGCCGGGCCTTCACATCGCCGCAAAAGAAGGAGATCGACGTCGACATTTCCGTGCCGGCCCGTTGATCCCGACCTGGTCTCAAGAAGGTGATGGGCCGCTCATGAGCCAAGCCTGAGGGCCCAACACCTCAATATTCACGGTTTTACCCCGCAAAATATCTGGCCTAAGACCGGACAAATCCGGTACAATGAATTTACCTGGCTTTGCCCAGGCACGAATTCTACAAAACCCGCCCTATTCCCACTTTATTTCCTTGATATGTGCGGTATTAACGGCATAGTCTATTCTCCCGGATCCGGCAAACAGGTAAACGAGGCAAAATTGGTCGCGATGCGCGATATTTTGCACCATCGCGGGCCTGACGACGGCGGCATTTTCGTGCACGCT
>CAYSMU010000080.1:0-9683 GCA_964432145.1 uncultured Chloracidobacterium sp. | reverse complement strand
GAATATTCATGGTGGAGCCATTTTCATCATGACTTCGAAAAGAATCGCGGCATGCGCATCGACCACATCTGGGCCTCTCCGCCGCTAGCCGAAAAATGTCTCGATTGTTGGATCGATCGAACGCCCCGAGGCTGGGACAAGCCGACCGATCACGCGCCGGTCATTGCCGATCTTTTTGCCTGAGGATTTTGCCAGTGCCGCGGTCTCTGTTTATACTGAAAGGTCTGTAGAGGACCTGGAACATGAACGTTCGGAAAGCATTTCTCATTTTCCTCGGCACTTTGTGCGTTGCTCTTGGTGTCCTCGGAATGTTCCTTCCGCTCCTGCCGACAACGGTATTCTTGTTGATGGCCGCCTATTGCTATTCCAGAAGTTCCGAACGCTTTCACAACTGGCTGCTCAACAACCGTTGGTGCGGCGCATATATCCGGAACTACAAGTCCGGACGCGGAATATCTCTCAGACAGAAGGTAAGTACCATCCTGATCCTTTGGGCGTCGATCGGTTCTAGCATCTTCATCATCGGGGCAGGATTTTGGCTCACGCTGCTGCTCGCCGGCATCGCGTCGGGCGTAACCATCCATATACTTTGGCTGAAGACATTCCGAGCTGAAGAAGTGATCCCTGAAACGGCCGCCCCAAGCGAGATCGTTCCCTAGCCGAATTAGCCAAATCTTACGGCAAGCATCGAAATCGATCCACCCTCGAATCCTTCGACTGGAAAACTGATCGCGTCACTATCCTGGGCCTGTGCGAGGACATAAAGCAGCGGCAAGTAATGATCAGACGTCGGAACTGACATCAACGCATCGTCACCAAGCAACTCGTAATCGATAAGCTGCCTGTGATCGCCGGAGCTGATGAATCCGCGTGCCGTCTCGTCAAATCTGACAGCCCAATCATACGGCTCGGCATTTTCGCGGCCCCATGCATAGGCCCGCAGGTTGTGAACCAGATTTCCGCTGCCGATTACCAGCACGCCTTCGTCGCGAAGCGGAGCCAGCATTTTCGCAAGATCGTAGTGCCATTGCGGCGGCTGCCTCAAGTCGATCGAAAGCTGCACGACGGGAATGTTCGCCTCCGGAAATAGGTGACACAACACCGACCATGTCCCGTGATCGAGGCCCCACCTGCTGTCATCCATCTGGACCTCGCCGCCTAACAATTCATTCACGCGCGACGCCAACTCGGGTGAGCCGGGAGCCGGATACTGCACCTCGAACAACTCTCTCGGAAAGCCGCCAAAGTCGTGGATCGTCCGCGGCCGCTCCATCGCGGTAACCGCAAGGCCCGGAATATACCAGTGGGCTGACACGCAAAGGACCGCCTTGGGTTTGCTGAGGCTGCGGCCGATCGCCGCCCATTCCCTGGCATAGTCGTTATCCGTGATCGCATTCATCGGATTGCCGTGGCCGAAGAAGATGGCGGGCATTCGCTGGGTCATCTCTTCAGAAGTTCCTTGATCCGTTTCAGCAACTGCGGCACCAGCCTCGTAGTCCGGATCAGCGAGCCGCTCGCAAATGTCGTCGTCATTTTGCGGAATGTCGCCACGGCGTTCGAGGAATAGGGCATCCACCAAGCGTCAGGTAGGAATGCGATGCGGTTGACGTGGATATGCTGCGGCTGGACGAGTTCCATCAGCCCTTCGAGGCCGTGAGTACGTCCGCGGCCAGAGTTTTTGAAACCGCCCCAGGGCGTTTGGCCGATGCCGTGTGTATAGAGAACTTCGTTGACACAGACCGAGCCGGCCTCGATACGCTCGGCGACTCGTTTCCCTTTCGCGTAATCACGCGTCCAGACACTCGCCGTCAGGCCGAATTCGCTGTCGTTTGCCAAACGGACAGCTTCTTCCTCAGTAGAGAAAGTAGCGATCGGCAGCGTCGGACCAAAGGTCTCTTCCTGCATCGCCCGCATGTCGTTGTGAGCACCGGTAATAACCGTCGGTTCGTAGAAAAGTCCCTCAAATTCCGGATTTCGTTGTCCGCCGGTCTCGATCTTCGCTCCGTCAGCCTCGAATGCTGCAACATGATCCTCGACGATCTTGATCTGCCGCTCGGAGGACATTGCTCCGATCGAGACATCATCGCGGTCGCCCGATCCTTGTTTCAAAAGTCTTGTCCTTTCGATTATCTTACGCGTCAGTTCGTCGGCGACCTTTTCCTGTACGTATAACCGTTCAACCGATGAGCATGATTGGCCGCTGTTGCAGAACGCCCCCCAAACGGCCGCTCCAGCGGCGAGATCGAGATTTGCGTCCTCGAAAACGATCATCGGGTCTTTGCCGCCAAGTTCGAATACGCAGGAAGTTAAATTCTTAGCTGCGGCGGCAGCGATCTTCTTGCCAGTAGCGACCGACCCGGTAAACATTATCTTATCCGGTGAAGCCTCGACGAGTGCTGCACCGGTCGAGCCGTCGCCGGTGACGATCTGAACCGAGTCCTTCGGAAAGCCCGCTTTCTCAAATATCTCGCCGATCTTAATTCCCACGAACGGCGTCAACTCCGACGGCTTAATAACTACCGTATTTCCGGCCATTAAAGCCATAGTCGCTTCGCCAAGCGGGATCGAGAATGGATAATTCCACGCCGGAATGATACCGACGACGCCGAGCGGGTGATAGACGATCTTTGATAAACGGCCGAGCAGGCCATAAAGGCCAATGCCGATCTTGCGGGGTTTAAGCAGCTTTTCCGCGTTGCGCGCAAAATACTGCATCAGGTCGAGCACAGGTGCGATCTCCATCGAAAACGCCTCGGCGACCGGCTTGCCCGATTCGCGTGAGATCAACGACGCGATCTCATCCATCTCGGCGAGCAAAACCTCGCGGGCCGCCATGACGAGCCTACGTCGTTCGGCGAACGATGTTCTTCGCCAGCCAGAGAATGCCTCGCGTCCACGCTTGACAGTGGCCGTGACCTCGCCAGCCGTGGTTATAGCGACGCGGCCGATCTCATCGCCCGTTGCCGGATTAAAGGAGATGATCTCGTCAGTTTGAATAACAGGTAATACCGCGCTCATATTAAGGTCAGAACCACCTGCGTAAGCGGGTGGCAAAGACGTTTTTCCGATTTTAGCGTCAGGACCGCCCGCTCACTTGGGCGGTTCTGACAACGCCTTCTCGATCACGCTGTAGCTTGCGTTGATCGCCTCGGACAGTTTGTCCGGATCTGTGCCGCCGCCCTCAGCCATGTCGGGTTTGCCGCCGCCGCGTCCGCCGACGATCGGCGCGATCTCGCGGATGATATCGCCCGCTTTAACCCTGCCGGTGAGATCGTCGGAGACACGTACAATAATGCCGACCTTGCCCTCGTCCTTGCGGCCGAGAACGACAACACCGGATCTGAGACGCGCCAAGAGCGTATCCGAAAGCTGACGTGTACCGTTGCCGTCGAGACCTTCGACGATCTTGCCTAACACCTTAATGCCAGCGATATCACGAGCTTCGTCGCCGTCGGCCGACGGTCCGCCGCCGATAGAGCCGGTCGCGATCTTGAGCCTGAGCTCGTCCATCTCTTTGCGCGTCTTTTTTAGCTCCTCTTGCAGGCGCGCAATAGCATTTGGCAGATTGTCTCGCTGTGTATTTAGCGCACCGAGGCTTGCGTCGATCAACTTTTCGTCCTCACGAAAACGCTCGAACGCGTCAAAACCCGTGATCGCACGAATACGCCGTACACCCGAGGCGATAGCCTCGTCCGAAGTGATCTTGAACGACCCGATGTCGCCCGTCGCGCGCACGTGTGTGCCGCCGCAAAGCTCCTTCGAAAAGACGCCGTCGCCGACGCTCAGCACCCGTACTTCGCCGCCGTATTTCTCGCCGAACATCGCCGTCGCCCCGCTGCGCATCGCCTCTTCGAGAGCCATCACATCGGTCGTAACTGGTTCATTTTGCAAAACATAGCGGTTTACCAGGTCCTCGACCTCCGCGATCTCGGCGTCGGTCATCGGTTGGTAATGAGTAAAATCGAACCGCAGATAACTTGGCGCAACGACCGAGCCCGCCTGCTTCACGTGAGTTCCCAAAACCTCTTTCAATGCCGCATGTACAAGATGTGTCGCCGTATGATTTCGCCGCGTCGCATCACGCTTTTGCACGTCTACTGACGCGGTGACAACATCGCCGACCGCGATGGTCCCTTTATCGACCTTGATCTTATGAATGATCAGCCCTGCGATCGGTGAATACGTATCAAAGACGGTCGCAGCCGCGTCAACAGCGATCAGTCTGCCGCAATCGCCAACCTGGCCGCCCGACTCTGCATAGAACGGCGTTTGATCGAGAATTACACTTCCTTGCGACCCTTCTGAAAGCTCCCGTATCTCATTCTCACCTTCGAGTATTGCGACGACCTTTGCGTCGCTGATCAGCGTCGATTCATAGCCGTGAAACACATTCGGGCCAACCTTTTCAAGCATTTCGGCATAGATCGGCGAGATCTCACCCTTGCGCTCGGTCTTGCCGATCCCGGATTGCTGCTGCAGCATCTGCAGGGCGTCGTCAAATCGCTCGTTGAAGTCGTCTTCGGCAAATTCGAGACCTTTTTCCTCCAAAAATACTCGGATCAGATCACGCGGCGTGCCGAACGTGTCGTACAGCTTTCCGAGCGATAGAAACAGATCGTCGTCTTTCGGCGTCGATGGCGAGATGCCGAGTTGGTTCAATTTTACGAGGCCGACGGTAACCGTATTCCCGAACCGCTCTTCCTCAAGCCGCACCATTTTGCCGATGAAATCACGCTGAGTCGCGAGTTCCGGATACGCACCTTGCATTTGATCGACGACAAAATCGCAGACTTTGTAAAAGAATGGCTCGTTCAGGCCCAGATGTTCCCGGCCATGATAGATCGCTCGACGCATTATCTTACGTAGGACGTAATTTCGGCCTTCGTTACCGGGTAAAATGCCGTCAGCGATAGCAAACGCGGTCGATCTGGCGTGGTCCGCGATCACCCGGCAAGCAAATTGCTCTGAATCGTTAAGTTCCTCGTAAACACTCATCTGCTAGATAATATATCAAATATCGGCCCCCCGAACGCTCACCGGTCGCATCATCGCTCGCTATTCAAACCGGAATCCGGATGTTCAATTTTGTTCATGTTCAATTGTTCATCATGGTAAAGCTGCAAATTTGCGTGCATTTTCGCAGTTTTCACACATCAAACATATCAAATTCTTGCATTAATAGCAATATGTTTCATCTATGGACCGTCGATTGTCGGCCAGGAAAGAGGAGCCTAATTTTTGGCAGGCCTATCGAGAGAAATTCCGCCGATCAGATGCAGTCCGATCGCTAACAGCGAAAGGTAGATCCCCTCGCGGCTTAGGTCCGAAAAATGTGCGAGTTTATAGGTCTCAACGTACCATGCATAGGTGAGCAATCCGCTCGCGGCCGTCAGGGCGACACTTCCCCCGATCTGCAGAACTCTCTGCCAGATCCGCGGGCTGAGCGCGAAGTAAACGCCAAGCGACAGGTGGATCAGGGCACTGAATAAAATGTAGATATGCCGCGAGCGCATCAACAGCCGCAGATCCTGCGGAATGATGTCCTTATCGGGAAAGTCGACGCGCATATAGCTGCCCGTGGTCGTAAAAATGACAAAGACCGCGACACCAATTGTCAGATGGACCCATTTCATACGTTTAGGCGGCACGTCGCCGACAGCCGAAATTTTCTATTGACTTGAACGCTCGCGAGGGCCAAAATTAGCGAATCGACAAGTTAGAAGGCTTTGGAGGTGAATTATGTTCGTAATTCGGAATGTATTCAAGTGCAAACCGGGCAAAGCAAAAGCCTTGGCCGAAAAGCTGAAGACGGCAAATTCGTACATGACGGACGCCGTGGCAAATCATCGCGTGATGGTCGACGAAGTGGCAAGTTTCTGGACCGTAGTGAGCGAATTTGAGGTCGAGAACCTCGCCTCTTTTGAGCAAGGCATGGCGGAATACGGTTCGCGGCCGGAGGTACAGGAAGCTATGGCGGGCTACATGGATCTGGTCGACAGCGGTTACCGCGAGATCTTTAGAGTAAGCTGAAGCAACAAAGAGGAGCTGAGAATATGAGCAGAATCTTTCGTATCGCACTAATTGTTTGCGCGTTTGTAACGATCGCCAGTATGGCCGGATCCGCGTCGGGACAGAAGCTCGGCGGTTACAAGGAAGCCGCAACCACTGAAGCGGGAGTTAAGGCCGCGGCCGCATTCGCGGTAAGGGCCCAGAGTGAAAAGACCGAACGTAAAGAAACACTGATGTCGATATTCAAGGCCGAAAAGCAGGTCGTCGCCGGCACCAACTACCGGCTTTGCCTCAAGGTCACTTCCGAAGGTGAGGAGGACGAGGCGGATATCATCCACTTTATCCAGGCCGTTGTTTACGTCGACCTAAAGGGCAACTCAAAACTGACGAGTTGGACAGATTCCGATTGTGGTGAGGACGACTAGGCCACTCCGTATTCGCTATATGAAACCGCACATCTTTCTACTGACGATCGTTTTGGTATATCTGCCTGCCGTCGTAAATGCGCAGGCCCTCATTCCGATTTACGACGCTCGGTCGGAGGATAAGGCGGCAAAGGTTTCTGCCGCCGACATCACGGCGATAGAGCGGTCGGCGCTCCCGGCGGCCCGGCGAGCACTCGGCGGCGAGTGTGAGCCCGAAATCGACTACACGGGCTCCGCCTCGGGTTCATTTACCGCACCCGGACGGACGCAGCGAATAGTTTTGTATCGCTATTGTGAGACTGGACACGGCTTTGCGGACAACGGACTCGTCGTCCTGGAGGGTGGAAAGATCGTCCGAAATCTCATATATAACGGCGGCAGCGAGATGGAGATACTCGCCACGCCCGACATCGACAGGAACGGCATCTCGGAACTGGTGATCGCCGGGGGTTCGACCAATCAGGGCTATACGGTGTCAGTAATAAGCATCCTGGAACTAACCGATACGGGAGCCAGAGAATTTGGAGCCGCGGACGCCTATGAGGACAATTGCGGTGCCGTCGATCGATGCAAAATGACCGCTTACAGGATATTCGCCCAATCGGGAACAAATCCGAAGTTCTTTAGGGAGATTTACCAAAAACGGGGCGGAAAATGGGTCATTACCTCGACAAGACGGGCGTTTTCTCTTCGAAAGTCGTACCAAAATCCGCCGACCCAATACCGTGTACTAAACTAGGATTCGTTCAGCAAAAAGCCGTTTCCGCGGCTCATTCTCTCATTTCGGTGTGGGGAGTTCTCTAGACTTCTGTTCATCGGCGACGGCAAGATCGGGGCGTCCCAACTCTCTATATGCTTTCGCTCTCTCCAAATATGTCTTGGGCTCACCGGGAGACAATCGGATCGCCTCGGTCAACGAAGCGATGGCATCATTAAGATATTTCGCTTTGTCCCCTCGATCGTAAGTGATGCCGCCAAGTTGATTCGAGGCATGCATTCGATACGCATAGGAACAGGTTTCCCGAAGTCCGGCGATCGCGATCGCTGAGCCTAGCAGTGTTTTGTTATCGTTAGGACGCGTTCTTTTGACTAGGTCTGACCATTCGTTAGCTACCTCGAGCCCCGATTTGCACGTGATCACGGCCTTACTCGATTCAAGCCGCGCCATTATTGTTCCGCTGCCCGATACTGTGTTGTCTGCCATTAGCTGCGTACTGCTGGCCTTCATGTAGCGGGAAATGGTCCTGATCGCAGCCATTCCATGAACGGAATAATCTTTGTCCGCCTCGGTATCTCGTCGAAGTGCGGCCAACGCTCGCGCCCTCATTTTGACGAGAGCAAGATATGGAAACGTCATCAGGTCATCACGCGGCTGCCATTCAGCGGCGAGAGGTATCATCGGTAGAGTTCGCGTAACCAGTGATATTACAGCTGCGTGATCGCCCCGCTTTTCGGCCTCATCCGCGAGCTTGTACCCGCTTTGCGCATCAGAGATAAGCGCCTCGGACGCGGTTGGAGCTTGTGAGGTCGCGGTGACCGGCGAACTTACGCCCGACTTTTGCCCCTCACGGTTTATATACTCCAGCAAGCTCTTGGCCACCGCATAGTCAGGAAAAAGCCGGATGGCGTTTTCCAGATCGGAACGCGCTGCCGCGTAGTTTTTAGATAAGCCGTGGACCTTGCCTCGCGTAAAATAAGCGACATTATCTCTCGGATTCAGTTGAAGTGCCTTATTCAGGTCTGCCAGAGCCTTTGCGTTTTGGTTCGATTCTTCGTACATGCGCCCGCGGCCTGTGTAACCTTCGCTTGCATTTGGCCTGAGCTTGATGACCTGGGTATAATCCGCGATCGCCTGCGGGAGTTTGTTCGCGAAATCGACCGGCACCAGGCGAGACCGAACGTGGCCGCGATGAAGCCAGAAATCAGCGTCTTTCGGATCGAGCTTTATCGCTTGCGTGAAATCAGCCTCAGCTTTCTCAAAGTCCATGCGGCTCATCGCTGCTTCGGCCTTCTGTTTATAGGCAAGTCCGCGATTGTACCAACCTGCCGCAACGGTCGGCCTTATCTTCAGATATTCGTTGTAATTCGCGATTGCAGCGTCGTAACGAGCGTTCGAATAGTTTGCTGTGCCTTGTTTGAACAACTCAGCCGCGCGCTTTAGCTGCTCTGCGGTCTGGCCCTGCGACGTACCTGCAAGAACTACCATGACGAGGACGGCGGCGAGTGGCTTGATTCGAGGTCTCATAGGGACAAATATCATATATCATCACTTCTAATCGTCAAGAAAACGTCTTGACGTTTGGACGTTAAGGTGCCACTATTGGTTTGTAATGGCTACTCAAACAAAACGAGCGACAATTTATTTCGAACCGGCATTGCATCAGGCGGTTAGACTCAAATCGGCACATACAAACCGCAGTATTTCGGATATTGTAAACGATTCCCTGCGGGAGGCGTTACGCGAGGACGAAGAAGACCTAAAAGCGTTCGAAGATCGCGAATCTGAGCCAGTGATGTCATACGAATCTTTGTTAAAAAAACTCAAAGCCGATGGCAAAATATGACGTCGTCTTCAAGAGATCGGTCTACAAAGATCTTAGGTCGATACCGAACCTTGACCTTAAACGCATTCTCGCTAAAATTAACGCGTTAGCCATCGATCCGCTCCCGGTGGGTTGCGAGAGACTCTCTGGTCAGGAACGATATCGAGTCCGTCAGGGCGTCTATCGGATCATCTACGAGATCGTGGACGACCGCCTGATCGTCACCGTCGTAAAGGTCGGACATCGAGGCCAAGTGTATGACAGATAACATGCAGAAGGCGGATTAACTTTCCTCATTTTGAGACCGTTCGTCCGCCAATTCTAAATCAGTTTCTTGGCTTTGCTGATCAGATTCTCCACCGTAAATCCGTAATCACGGAACACATCCTCCGCCGGTGCCGACGCACCGAATTTGTCGACGCAGAGCGTATCACCTTTGTCGCCCGTGTACTTGTGCCAGCCCTGTGAGACCCCGGCCTCGATGGCGAGGCGTGCTGTGACCTTCGGCGGAAGTATCTCGTCGCGGTATTTTTGCGGTTGGTCGTCAAAGAACTCCCAACATGGCATCGAGACGACGCGTGTCGGAGTGCCGGCGGCGTTTAGCTGTTCGCGGGCCTCCATCGCGAGGCCGACCTCGGAACCTGTAGCGATCAGTATTAACTTTGGCGTGGTGGCTTTGCCGGCTTTTGTTTCAGCCTCGGCCAGT
>CAYSMU010000079.1:5830-9696 GCA_964432145.1 uncultured Chloracidobacterium sp. | reverse complement strand
TAATGTGTTCGATCGAATTGATGGAATAGGGTTCAAGGTTTGCCGTCGCCAATTCGTCGCGCAGATCGTCGGCCGTCCTTATCTCGAGGTATCGATACAGTTTGGCTGACCAAATCTCGATCAAGTCGTAATTCGCGGCTGCCGCCGCACGAATGTCGGTTGAGAGATCGGCGCGCATTGTGGTTGCGCCATTTAATGCTATCTTCATATTTGTCCCGAATGGGCGATCGTAACGCCGATCTCCCGGCCGCACCGATCTTCGTCGAGGCAAACGAAATCCATTGCACACGCGTCGAATGATGGGTTAATCTAGATTAGCCTGCCCTCATCGGTATTACAATTATGAAGATCTCGGTTGTTACCCTATTTTTCGTTTGTCTGATATTTGTCACCAGCACCATCGGACAGTCCGATGCCGCATTGCGAAACGTAATTGAGAAGGACCGTTCGAGCCGAGACGCAGCGGGAAAACTCATTCTGCTTTCGGCGACTGAGCATCTTCAACGTGGCCAGATCTATTTCGAGAATCGTCACTTTCCCGAGTCGCGCGAGCATTTCTACAAGATCCTCGAAAATTATCCCAATGACCTCGCGGTTTCCGGCGCGATCTTTATGACGGGCCGATCATACTATTGGGAACGAAAGTACGCGCAGGCAATTCCATATCTCGATCGCGTCGCACGCGAGTTCCCGGCCACAAAGGATGGGCGTGAGGGATTGTATTTTAGCGGCGCATGCCACGTGCGGCTTGGGAAAAACACTGAAGCGGCAAGGATATACGAGCAGTATACCGTTATGTACCCTACCGGTGAGAGGATCGATGGCGCATACCTTAATGCTATCGACGCCCTTCGAGAAGCCGGCAAGTATGACGATGCCAACGCATGGGTCGAAAAGGCTCGACAGAGGTTCAGCGGCACCGCAAGCGAGACGAACGCTCTGCAGGCGAGATTGCGGATGGAGATATATCGGGGACATTGGAACGACGCAGCAGCGACCGCTGATATCATTATCAATACGGGCAAATTCTACGGATCTATGACTAGCCCGGACGAAGCAAAGTACCTCAAAGGACTGGCCCTCGAAAAGGCCGGAAAACGCAGCGAGGCTAATTTAGTCTATAGCTCGATCCCAGCCTCATGGACCTCCTATTACGGCGGCCTCGCGGCCGGAAAGCTAGCACAAAATTCACTCGTCAGGCCGACTTCGCAGATCTCAGCCAAGGACTTTCCCGTCGTTTTTGTGGACGATCTGCTCCGCGAGACCAGGAAGCGAAAGATCGATCCTAGATTCGTCCTTGCCATAATGAAGCAAGAGAGTACATTTCGTCCCGGTGTTAAGTCTCCATCCGCCGCTCGAGGACTCCTTCAGCTCGTTTTTGATACGGCCCTTAAATACAACAAAAAGGCGGGCTACCCCATTCTAGAGGCTGACGATCTTTACAAACCGGGTGTAAATATTGCGATCGGATGTGAATATATTGCCGATCTAAAAAATCAGTTTGGCGGCCTTTACGAAGCGATTGCGGCGAGTTACAACGGTGGCGAGGATAACGCGGCCCGGTGGTTAAATCGCTCTAAGCCGAAGGAGCCAGGTGTTTTTGCTGCTGAGGTTGGATTTGCCGAAACCAAGAGTTATGTCTTCAAGGTGATGACAAACTACAGGGTCTATCAAGAACTATACAACGAAGATCTGGTGAGAAAATGAACGGCGCCAGTACCGGCTGAGGATCACGACCTCTGTCTTGGAAGCTGGAAAATAAAGGTGGTGTCAGCGACCTTGATCGAGTAGATAACAAATTCTGCCTTCTTAACAGCCCTAAAATACACAAGGCCTTTGACCGTCCCGTGAGCTGGAACGTATTTATTCGTTAAAGCGGTGCTGCGGATCCGCCGCTGCTCGTCCGTCAAGCTCTCGATCCGATTGGTTTGTTGACGCAATTCGGCCTCTTTAGCTGCCTTGTCCTGAACGATAGTCGTACGGGTATACTCGGTCCCATCGGCACGCCGGATCTTTTTGGTTTCGGTAGTGTACTGGTTGTCCGCCATCATCTCTCCAAGCGAGTTTTCCAGTTTCTTTTCAAACGCCATCTCGCGGATCATGTCGCGAGTAGGGATCGCCGTCTCAGCCGCAAGCGGCTTCTCGCCCGCGTAAAAACCTGACTTGGTTTTGAAATGAGCAGCTCCCCAATCGTCCGAGTCAAAGCCGACCATTTCATCGGTTGTATTTGTAATATGAACCCCGACGATAAGGTGCTCGCCCTCCTCAAGGAACGCGGCTGCCAGAGCGATGCCCTTATAGGTGACCGTGCTGACAGGACCGCGTTCTGTCGAGATGGTCTCGCACCTGACGGTTTCCGGCTCGCTGATCGCCCGGCTCTTATGCCCGCAGTTTGCATCACCACTCCAAAAGATCAGTCGCCTAGGTGACTGCGCACTAGCCGCAGCGATAGCTATCAAAAGGATCAGCCCTGACAGGAAGACTTGCATGGCCGTAGTGATTAGGACAAATGTTTTGTACACCCGTTCCCGGCAAGAGTCAACAGGAAACGAAGATCAATTTAGGCATCCCAGTCGCCCTGGCCCTCGCGTTCGACCTGGTATCCCGCCTTTTCAAGGTGCCGCTTTACGTCGCGTCCGTGTTCGTTATCCCGCACCTCAAGCAGCATTTCGATGCCCACCCGTCCCAATGGAGCAAGCCACATCGCACGACGATGGAATACCTCGATCACATTCGCCCCAGCCTCAGCGACCGTGTCGAGCAGCCCAGCCAGATTGCCGGGACGGTCGATCACAAGCACGCTCAGCATGATATAACGGCCCTGGCGGACCAGAACATGATCGAGCACTCGGGTCAGGAGATTTGCGTCTATATTGCCGCCGCAGAGGACCGCGCAGACTGTTTCGTTTTGCCTAAGAGCGACCTTGCCGGCGAGAATCGCCGCCAGTCCGGCTGCTCCGGCCCCTTCAACAACCAAGCGGTTGTTTTGAACGCTGTGAAAAATACCCTTCGCTATCTCTTCTTCGTCGACCTCGACGATCTCGTCAACGAATTCGCGAATGATCGGAAGCGTCATTTCCCCGGGGGTCTTTACAGCAATGCCGTCGGCGATAGTAGGCTTCGGCTCCGGAATGACAGCGTGGCCGGCCGCGAGCGACGGTTTGACCCACGACACATTCTCAGACTGAACACCGACAATGCGGACCGATGGCTTGAGCGTTTTTGCCGCGATGGCGATGCCGGAGATAATGCCGCCTCCGCCGATCGGGACGACGATGGTCGAGATATCGGGCAGTCCCTCGACGATCTCCATTCCAATGGTTCCCTGTCCGGCGATTATCCGCTCGTCGTCAAATGCATGCACATAGGTTAGGCCGTTTTCCGCCTGCAGAACGCGCGAATAGGCGACGGCCTCGTCGAAGGTGGTGCCCTTAAGGATAACTTCCGCACCAAATCCACGGGTCGCGTTCACCTTAGTGAGCGGTGCGAACTCCGGGAGAACGATAGTCGCTTTGATCCCGACCAACCGCGCCGCGAGCGCAACGCCCTGAGCATGATTTCCGGCCGAGGCCGTTATCACACCTCGCTGCTTCTCGTCGTCCGTAAGCTGCGAGATCTTGTTGTAGGCACCTCGGATCTTAAAGGAGCCGCTCTTCTGCAGGCTCTCTGCCTTGAGATACGCATTCGCACCAAGTTCGCGTGAAAGCCGTTTGTCCCCGAGAATCGGTGTCTGAGTTATGACGTCTTTTATCCGTTGCCGGGCGTCTTGGATATCCGCAAGAGTGACATTCATGATTGATGCGAATTATAGCAAACGTGCGAATAATAGAGTATATTTGGTCTATCGGAAACTGGAGGAAATAAAT
>CAYSMU010000079.1:0-5820 GCA_964432145.1 uncultured Chloracidobacterium sp. | reverse complement strand
ACTGCATGTCAAAACGCACCGATACCACACCGATTTTGATCTTTTTGGGCATTGCACTGCTAACGGTAGCGTGGAAAACGATAAAGATCGTCCCGCAATCGAGTGTGCTTTTGATCGAACGTCTCGGACGCTTTCATCGCCTGGCTAGCAGCGGATTAAACATTATCGTTCCTTTCTTCGAGTCACCGAGAGCCGTCTACTGGTCAGGTACTCGCCCTGGAACCACGTACATCGACCTTCGCGAACAGTTTATCGATATGCCGCCGCAGCCGGTAATTACCCGCGACAATGTGACGATCAATGTCGATTCTGTTGTGTATTGGCAGGTGACGGACCCTACGAAGGCAGTCTATGAGGTCGCCGACCTCGTCGGAGCTATCGTCCAGCTCACGATCACTGGCATGCGCTCGGTCATGGGCGAAATGGATCTCGATCATACGTTATCGTCACGCGACCAGATAAACGCGAAACTGCGGATCATCCTTGACGAGGCGACCGACAAATGGGGCGTCAAGGTCACGCGGGTCGATGTAAAGAACATCAACCCGCCGGAGGACGTCCGTATCACCATGGAGAAGCAGATGACCGCCGAGCGAAATCGTCGAGCCTTGATACTTCAGGCTGAGGGTGACAAGCAGGCAGCGATCACTAGGGCAGAGGGTGAGAAGCAGGCGGCCGTTACACGGTCTGAAGGAAACAAGCAATCGGCCATTCTCGATGCCGAAGGTGCCTCACAGGCACGGCTGATCGTTGCGACCGCCGAGTCACAGGCGATCGCACAGATCGCAAGTGCGATAGGCGACCGGGCTCAAACCGCTCAATATCTGATAACCCAGCGATATGTCGACTCGATGCGTGACATGGCGCGCACGCAGAATTCAAAAGTCATATTTATGCCTATGGAAACGTCTGGCGTACTGGCGAGCGTCGGCGCGTTCAAGGAAGTATTCTCGGCAACCGGGGAGACGCCGGATGAGTTGCCTAAGCCGCCTCGCAGTCCGCGGGAATTGGAGAAATAGAATGCTGAAAGTTGTCGTTGTGATCCTGGTCTTAGCCGCGGTTGCCGCTGCCGGTGCGGCATATCGTTATGGGCTTATTTTTAATCCAACGCCGACCGCGGCGCCGTCAGAAAGGTCTGTTTATGATTTCTCGATGAAGAATATTGACGGAAGGGACGTCAAACTCGACGCCTATAAGGGAAATGTCGTAATGATCGTAAATGTTGCGAGCAAATGCGGTTACACGCCGCAATACGAAGGCCTTGAGGCTATCTACAAGAAGTACAAGGACCAGGGTTTCGAGATACTAGGCTTCCCCGCTAATAACTTTATGGGACAGGAACCGGGTACGGAGGCCGAGATCAAGGAATTTTGTTCGACAAAGTACGGCGTGACGTTCCCGATGTTCGCCAAGATCTCGGTTACGGGAACAGATCAGCATCCGCTCTACACGTACCTGACAAGCAAGCAGTCTAATCCCGAATTCGGCGGCGATATTTCGTGGAATTTCAACAAGTTCCTCCTCGACCGGAATGGGAAGGTCGTCGCTCGTTTCGGCTCCAAAGACAAGCCTGAAGATGCGGCGGTGACCGGTGCTGTAGAGAAATATTTGAACGCGAAGTAGCTGGTCTAATCCACTCCGGTCAGCGGCCGCCTGAGGAGCACCGTGTAAGTCGAGCCGGAGGTTTCGAGTCGGCTTTCAAAGAGTACGATCTCATTTACACGCGTCGAAACCTCGGGAAAGCCATAGGCCTTGTGCTTTTCTATCAGGCCCTTCGCACGATTTGCATCTTTCAAGCGAGCAATGGTCAAATGCGGGTGGAACTTGCGGCCGGGCCGTTCGTTATCCGAGAGCCTTCCCGATAGGACCTCTAATATATCGCTTCCGTCAGGAAGGTGCGCGGCTCTCGCTCCGATCCAGAGGACGCCTGGACCACGACGATTCACAAAGGCTCCAGTAGCTTCGAGTGCCAGGTCGAATGGGGCAATAGTCGCGGCTGCCCTATCGATCAACGCTATTATTCGGGCCAACATCGACTCATCAGCTTTAGCCTCAAACCTGAGTGTAATATGGAACTTCTCCGGACGCTCCCAACGGACGTTCAGCCCGGCGAATTCTTTCTGCAGCCGCTCTGAATAAGTGGTAACTTGCGACCTTACTTCGTCGCCAATATCGATCGCCGCGAATATTCTCCGGACCGTCATTTTGATTACATTTTTCCTGATTGCTAAACTTTCCACAAATGACCCGTGTTCTGACCATTATTTTTATCCTGATATTTGTTTCGGTTGCGGCAGTATGCGGTTTGTCGTATTGGGTTTATTCGAGTGTAAATACGGCCTATGAACACGCCAAAGCCGTAGAATATATCAAGATCGAAAAAGGGTCCACGCCGCCTCAGATCATCGCAAAACTCGCCGCTGACGGTATCATCCGCAGCGAAACGGCGACGAACCTATACCTTCGGACTGTAGGTGATGCGAGCAAGCTGCAGGCTGGGGAGTATCAGTTCCCGTCTCCGATCTCGGCTGTACAGGTCTTAAAGCTTCTGGAGAAGGGCGAAGACCGAACCATTAAACTTACGATCCCCGAGGGCTTTACACGGTTTGATATCGCGAAGCGGCTCGCCGAGAAATTTCCCCAGAGCCCTCCCGTTGACGATAAAGCCATCGTCACGATGATGGATGACATTAGCCTTATCCGAGACATTTCGCCTAACGCCCAAAACCTCGAGGGCTATATGTACCCGACGACCTACAACCTGGCCCGCGACTCCAAACCCCAGGAGGTGATCAAGGCGATGGTCGATCAATTTCGCAAGTTTTGGAAGCCCGAATGGACGCAGCAGGCAAAGAATATCGGCCGAACGCCGCATGAGATAGTCACGATCGCTTCGCTGATCGAGACCGAGACAAGCGTTGAGAATGAGCGCCCGATCGTCGCGGGGATCATCAACAATCGCTTGGCTAAGAACATCCCGCTCGGTATCGACCAAACAAATGTCTATATCGCAAAGATGCTTGGCAAATGGGACGGAACGATCCATAAGAGCGATCTCGAGGTGAACTCACCTTACAACACGAGGATCAAGACCGGGCTGCCGCCGGGACCGATATCGTCCGTTACCGAAAGCTCCATCCGGGCTGCTTTGAATCCAACACCGAACGATTACATATTCTATGTTCGAAATGTCGACGCCAACGACGGTTCGCATTGGTTCTATTCCTCTGCGGCTGAGTTTGAGAAAGGCAAAGCAAAATACCAACAATGGCTTGAGAAAGAGCGGCAGGAGAAACGTGCAAACGAGTCGAATCAATGATAAAGCTTCTGGCCCTGGACCTCGACGGCACAACACTCAACTCCAGCGGTGAGATACCCGCCCGCAATCGCGAAGCGATACGCGCGGCTGAGGATCTCGGCGTCCTTGTTACGATCGCTACAGGACGGCGTTTTCGCGATGCTCAACCCGTCGGGATCGACCTTGAGCTGAATGCTCCGTTGATCACGCATAACGGAGGACTCGTCAAATTTGCGGCGTCTCAGGAGACCGTGCATTGTTCTCTTCTCTCCGGCGAGACAAGCCTTGAGATAGTTCGGGTCGGAAAGGCATTCGGCGGCGACGCCCTCGTCAGCGTCGATCCACATGGACGGGGCACGCTTCTTTACGATCGGGTGTCCGAGGACAATATTCCGCTAAAGAAGTACCTCCGTTGGTCTGAAACGCTGCACGGCGGCGAAGCCGGCCGCCAGGGCGTGGAGCATGTTCCCGAGCTTGAATCAGTCGTCGCTAACGAGAGTGTTGTGCACATTTCCTTTTCCGGGACCTGCGACCCGATGCGGCACCTTGAATCAAGCCTGCGCGCTGAACTGGGTGACACCGTAACGCTGCTCGCAACGGTTTATCCACATCTGGATTTCACATTACTCGACATACTATCGTCTGACGCCTCCAAGGGCCATGCCGTCGCCCGCCTCGCCGAACTAAATGATCTTACGCCCGAGAACGTAATGGTTATCGGCGATAATTTCAACGACCTCGAAATGCTTGAGTATGCCGGGACGCCCGTCGTCATGGGAAACGCCGACCCGCAGTTGCTCGAACGTGCGGGATTTTATACAACATTAAGTAACGACGAAAGCGGTGTCGCAACCGCGATAGAGCGATTTATCTTGAATCAGGAGAATAATTAGTGGCAAACAGAATTGCGGTCATCGAGACCAACAAAGGCACGATCAAGTTTGAGCTTCTCGAAGAAGACGCTCCCAAAACGACCGAGAATTTCCGGCTCCTCGCCGGCAAGAATTATTATGACGGCGTTATCTTTCACCGGGTGATCCCGAATTTCATGATCCAGGGCGGCGATCCCCTCGGCGAAGGCTACGGCGGCGAATCGGCATGGGGCGGCAAATTTGACGATGAGATCAATCGCGGTTCGATGCTCTACGCCGGCATGTATGAGAAAGGGACTGTTGCAATGGCGAACTCGGGACCGAATACCAACGGCTCGCAGTTCTTCATTATGCATGTCGATTACCCGCTGCCGCCGAGCTATTCGAAATTCGGGAAGGTTATCGAGGGGCAGGATGTTGTTGACACGATCGCCAATGTCTCGCGTAATCATAACGACAAGCCGCACGACCCTGTCGTAATGAACCGAGTGTATATTGAAGACCCGGCGTAATGAGAGCTGTGGTGCAGCGGGTCTCGCGAGCGAAGGTCACCGTTGACGGGCGGATCACCGGCGAGATCCAACGTGGCCTGCTGGTACTGCTCGGAGTCTCGACCGTGGATGTTGATAAAGACGCTGATTATCTCATCGATAAGATCGTTAACCTGCGGATATTCGACGACGCCGACGGGAAAATGAATCTCTCGCTAGCGGAATTGGACGGAGAAATGCTTGTGGTTTCTCAGTTTACGCTTTACGGTGACACCCGGCGGGGACGCCGGCCGTCATTCATCGCCGCGGCAGGAGGCGAGAACGCCACCAGGCTCTACGAGTATTTTGTTGACCGGGCCCGTGGGTCGGTTCGAAATGTCGCGACCGGCGAATTCGGCGCGATGATGGATGTCGAACTCGTTAACGACGGGCCCGTTACGATAATCCTCGATAGTGAAAAGACGATTTAGACCGATTATGAAGAATATATTATTGACCCTAACACTTATTTCTGCCGCCGTTAGCTTCTCTTGCAGCGGCGGAAGTAACAACGTTACAAATGCGAAATCCGGCTCGCCCGAGATCAAGAAGGGCGTGGCACCAGTGGCTGACGCCGAGATAGCGGTGATCGAAATGGAAAACCCGGTTTACGGAACTGTCAAGATCGAGCTTTATTCGAATATAGCTCCGAAAATGGTGGCTCGTTTCAAGGAGCTCGCTAAGGAAGGCGTATATGACGGTGTAACCTGGCATCGAATTAACCAGTCCGTAATTCAGAGCGGCGACCCGCTGTCGAAAGATGCCGATCCGAGAAATGACGGTACGGGAAAATCGAACAAGCCCAATGTCGATGCCGAGTTCTCGGACATTCAGTACGATACCGGCATCGTTGGCGCGGCCCGCGGACAGGACAACAATTCAGCCAACTCGCAGTTCTTTATTACGCTAAAGCGTGAGGCCGGGTTTGATAACCGCTACACGATCTTCGGCAAAGTGATCGACGGAATGAACAACGTCCGCACGATCGCCGGTGTGCAGCCAAAAGAGGGGGAACGGCCGCTCGAACCGATCAAGATCAAGACGATCAAGATCGTTCCCCGAGAAGAAGCGAAGTGATATAATTGAAATTCACGCTCGCGTAGCTCAGTGGATAGAGTGC
>CAYSMU010000078.1:0-9702 GCA_964432145.1 uncultured Chloracidobacterium sp. | reverse complement strand
AACGGCTGATCGATCATTATCGTGAGCTCGAAAAGAAATACGCCGACCGCCTCGTGCCCATCACGCCCCGCGACAAGACCGCCGAGGTTGTAAGCAAATGAAAAAAACTCCTATGCTCACCACCGAAGCAATGATCGCCGACGTCCCTGACGAAAAGGGCGGCGACCACGGCATGCCCGGCGGCATGGGCGGCATGGGCGGCATGGGTATGGGAATGTAAGTTCCTAGGACGCAAGTATCCCAACTTGCGGCAACTGAAATTTAGTTGTTGTTATTTGAGAGGCTTCGTCCGGCAACGGGCAACGCCTTCCCTATCGTCGGAGGCGCAGCCTCCTCCGAGATCATTTAATGACAGCCGACGGCGAGGCACAGCCATCGCCGCAATGCGCTCGGGCGTAGCCCGGGATCGTTCTCACATTGTGGACCGTCGGGTGAACCCGACGGCAATTCTTTGGACCTAGTGGCTCCCGCTTTTGCGTGTCAAGATACCTAACTTAAAACCCAATAATTTTCAATCTTTGAAGCGTTTCGGGCGGCAGGTCAACGTGCTCGTTAGAGGTCACGAAAAACGTGTGGCTGTCGTCCGATGCATTGAGAATGCGTTCCAGATCTGCGAGTGGTGCCGGCGTGCCGTCAGGATCGGGAAAACGGGGCTCGGCGAGGGACAGACGCCGCAGGCAGTCGTGCAGGTGCGAGCGGCCCGAGCCGAAATCGCCTTCGTCGCCGTCGATGACCAGGCAGATCTCGGCTTTTTCGGCCGAGAAATGTGAAAGGATCGATGCTGCAAAGCTCGCGGCCCGCTCGAATCGTTCCGATGCGACGACGGGCTTGCCGCTTTGCTCGGCGGCCAGCCGTTCTCGCAGCGAAGCCTTCCCGTCGGCGTCGCGGGGCGTTCGGGTATCGAATATAACCGCGATCCGCTTCTCGTCCTCGGCGGCGAATTCACGCACCGTAAGCTGCTGTGTTCGGGCAGTCGCTTTCCAGTCGATGTGCCTGAGATCGTCCTGCGGCTGGTAGTCGCGAAGGGCGAGCAGTTCACGGCCGAGACCGCGTTTTGACGAGGTTTGCGGCCCGGCGTCCAGCGTCAGGTCGTCAACGAGGGTCGTGACAGAGTGCAGTTTAGGAAATACGATCAGCTCGGCCTCGCGGGCGGGCAGCCGGCGGCGATGGCGAAAAAATCCGAATGGGAACTTTGTCGACAGTTCGAAATCCTTGATCTTCAACCGCCCGCGATTTGTGAATGTGTGATCGTTCTTTGCCTCGAGGGCACTGCCTGCCCGGACGTGTACGAAATGGCCCAGCGTCCGTCGGACGAGCGGCGGCTTGCCGAGTCGGGAAGCGATCCACCGGGGCAGCAGTGCATCGAGCTCGTGGGCGACGATCGACCGGTCGCGTTCGTTGCCGCGAACCTCGGCCACCACGGAGAACGCCGGGAAAATGCGCTTTCGGTTGGTCAGCGTGACGAGTATCGTCGTCGGTTCGCCGGCGAAGATCGTCTCGGGAAATCGCATCGCGACGTCCAGCCTTTTCAGGCAAATGCTCCCGGCAAAAAAGCCCACGATCACCGCGGCAATAAGGAACGACAGAACGAGAAACAGTAGATTATTGCCCGTGTTCCACGCCGAAAAACCGACGATCAGGATCAAAACGACCATGATCGCACCGCCGGTCGTGAATTCGAACGGCAGGTTCATTTGCGATGCTTCGCGGCCGGCGTTGCGGGCGAGCGGCGGGACGACGAACACCAGGATCAGCAGCACAAAGACCAGCGAAATACCGGCCGAGATACCAGCGAGGCGAATATTTCCGCTCTGGTGGGCGTACAGCGTCAGGGCCGACAATCCGAGGCCGCCGATGAGAACCACAGATCCCAATACCGCATTTCGGAGGTCGCGGATACTGAAAAGCTCGGTTATTGCTCGGAAATCCATATACGAATTTTGCCCACTAAACACGCGAAAAGAACGAAAGCCTGAAGTAAACCCTTTTCGTCATTTCCGTGTATTTCGTGGGCAATCCTAGATCGGTACGCTGATCTTTTGCAGCAGTTCCTGCAGGATCCTCTCGGCCTCGCGCATGCGGCTGCGGACGACCGCTGAGCGGGAATTCAGGATGACGCGATGTGCGAAGCACGGCAGAACGAGACGCTTGATGTCGTCGGCGATGCAGTAATCGCGGCCCTCGATCAGAGCGAGAGCCTGTGCCGAGCGAAACAGCGCCAATGTGCCGCGTGGGCTGATGCCGAGTTCGAGAGCCTCGGTATTTCTCGTAAGATCAACGATCTGAAGCAGATAATCGAGCAGCGCATCGTCCACGCGGACCTCGCTGACCGCGGTTTGGAGGTCGAGAACGTCCGTCTGGGACATCACCGGTTCGACAGAGTCGAGCGGGTCCCGCGTCGCACGGTCCCTGAGGATCTGACGCTCGTCGTCGATGCTCGGATAACCCATATGCAGCCGCAGCATAAAACGGTCAAGCTGAGATTCCGGCAGCGGATATGTGCCGTGATGCTCGGACGGGTTTTGCGTCGCGATGACAATAAACGGCATCGGCAGGCGGCGCGTGTGGCCCTCGACGGTGACCTGCTCCTCGGCCATTGCCTCGAGCAATGCGGACTGTGTCTTTGGCGTAGCACGGTTGATCTCGTCGGCGAGGACGATGTTCGAGAAGATCGCTCCGGGCTTCCATTCGAAATCACCGCTTTTCTGGTTGAACACCGACAAGCCGATCACGTCCGAGGGCAAAAGGTCCGACGTAAACTGGATCCGCTGGAACGACAGCTCGAGGGCCCGTGCGAGGGCGTTTGCAAGCGTCGTCTTGCCGATACCCGGAACATCCTCGATCAGCAGGTGGCCGCGTGCGAGCAGTGCAATGAGCGCGAATTTGACGGTCTCGGACTTGCCCTTGATGACGCGTTCGACCGCCGCCTGCAGTTCGCCTGCCTTTTGGGCCGGGTCAAAGTCGAGGCCGACGCCGACGCGTTCGCTACGTGTTTCGCTTACTATCCAATCTCTCATTTGCAAATCGATGCCGCCGTCCTGTCAATCGTATATTCTACCCGATTAGAAACCGCCGAAACATCAAAAAGTTGCGTTATTGAAATTGAGGCCAAAACAAACTAAACTTTTGAAACTTAGGGCAGGCGTTTTCGTGAAGTTGAACGGAGCGACCAATTACGTAATTATGAGTATTTTCAGCAATCGGTTAAGAGATCAACGCGGATTTAACCTTATCGAGCTTATGATCGTCATCGCGATCATCGGCTTGCTTATCGGCGTCGGCAGCCTCGCATGGCAGGCAGTTATCCGCAGCGGAAACGAGACGACCGCCGCCCAGATGATCGACAACATCAGGAAGTTTCAGGCACAGTACGCGGGCCGAAATAGGGGCAATTTTGCGACATTTGACGACCTGGTCGCCAAGGCCGGCCTCGACGACAGCATGAAGGGCGAGCGCCCGGTCAAGAACGGCTATATTTTCACAATGGTCGTCGAGCCGCAGTCGGCCAGCAAGCCGGCGTTTTATTCGATCTCGGCCGACCCGCAGGTCGCCGAAGGTGTCACAGCCAGCGGTACGCGGCATTTTTATACGGATTCGACTTTGAGTGTTATCAAGGCGACCGACGAGAATCGCCCGGCCAAGCCCGACGATCCGTCGATCTAACTTAGTGAACCGTGAACGGTGAACAGTGACTAGTGTAAAACCAAGTCTCTTTTTCTAAACCTGTCACCGATTACTGTTCACTGTTCACCCAAATCCAGCCGTCTTAGCTCAGTGGTAGAGCACTCGCTTCACACGCGATAGGTCACAAGTTCAAATCTTGTAGACGGCACCAATATCAGTTGTCAGTGGCCGGTTGTCAGTCGTCAGGATACGACGATTGACAACCGGTCTTAACTTCATCTCGCCTTTTTGAGTCTCCGTGTTTTGTCAGGTCGGGAATGGAGTGCTTTTTGACCGCCAGGTCACCGGGAATGGCCCCTTGGGTCACCGAAAACAGGTCCCTGGGTCACACATTTTTTGTCCTTCATTCCGGTGCGAAAATGCTGAATATGGCCCCGGGCTGTCTCCCGAGGCACCCAAAAGCCCCGCGAGGTGCGGTGACCCCTGAGGCCACCACGGCGTTACTCGATCCGCTATCGGCGAGAAACCCTTACAGCGACTCACGGAGTCATAAACAATTCACCGCCGCAATACTCCCAAGATGCCCTAAGTGCACCTGAACTATCAGGTGATTACGGTTATTTCCGCGGCAGACTCGGGCGGGGCCAGGATCTTAATGATTGAGGTGATCGCATCTTTTATAGGCCGACGGTTTATCTGCTAGAATCAGTTCTTTCAAAATCGGACATAAGGAGACCATCAAGTGCTGCGAAGGAACCTGTTCATACTTTCTCTACTACTGCTTTTATTCAACGTCCCGGTATTTTCGCAAGCCGGTACTGAGCTGAGATCGAAGGCAGAGGCAAGCAACTACGAGGAAACGAGCCGTTACGATGACGTTCAGGCATTCATTGCGGGGCTTCAGAAACGTAGCCGGCTGGTAAAGGTCACCGATTTCGGGACGTCGGTCGAGGGGCGAAAGCTGCCGCTGATGATCCTTTCCGACAAAGGCATTTCGGCGCCTGCCGAGGCAAAAGCGGCGAAGCGGCCTGTGATCTTTATCATGGGCAACATTCACGCCGGCGAGGTCGAGGGGAAAGAGGCCGTCCAGCAGATCGCCCGCCGCCTTTTGTTTGGTGATCTCAAGCCGCTCCTCTCAAAACTCACGATCTTGCTCGCACCGATCTACAATGCCGATGGCAACGAGAAGATCAGCATGAATAACCGCACGGCACAGAACGGCCCGATCGGCGGCGTGGGCGTTCGCGAGAATTCTCAGGGCTTTGACCTGAACCGCGACTATATCAAGCTCGAATCGCCAGAGGCGCGGTCGCTCGTCGGGCTTTTTAACAATTGGGACCCGGAACTTGTCGTTGATCTGCATACGACAAACGGCTCGTATCACGCATATCATCTGACCTATTCGCAGCCGCTCAACCCGAACACAGATCAGAGGATTCTCGATTATCAGCGCGACAAAATGATGCCCGCGATCGCGGCCGCGATGCTCAAGAACCACAAATTCCGAACGTACTATTACGGCAATTTCCGAGGGTTTTCGAATCAGCCGAAGCCGGGCGAGAAGTCGCAATGGGAGGCCTTTACGCATCAGCCGCGTATCGGGCAAAACTACGGCGGTTTGCGAAACCGTCTGACGATACTGTCCGAGGCGTACAGCTATCTGACCTTTAAGCGGCGGGTCGAGGTGAGCGAGCGTTTTGTCGAAGAGATCCTGAAATACTGCGTCGCAAACGCGTCGGCGATCCGCCAACTCACAAAGGCTGTTGACGCCGACACGGTAAAGAGCCTAAGCGGCAAGACGCCGGTCGAGATGGGTGTCGCATTTCAGCCGAAGGCCCTCCCGAAACCGGTCGAGATACTCGTCGGTGCAGTCGAAAAGGTCAAGAATCCGCGTTCGGGCAAAGACATGACGTCGATGATCGAGGACAGCGTAACGCCGCTCACGATGGAAGACTTTGGAATGTTCGCCGCGACCCGCAGCGTCAGGGTACCGCGTGCTTACGTTTTCAAATACGACAAGAATATTGTCGATAAACTGCAGCAGCACGGTATAAAGGTCGAGGAGTTAAGGGCGGACACCGAACTCGAGGTCGAGACATTCACCGTCGATACGGCGACCAAGGCCGCGCGGCCGTTTCAGGGACATCTCGAGGCAAAGATCACAGGGAAATACGCCGCGGAGAAAGTGCGTTTCCCGGCGGGAACGATCGTCGTGCGTACAGACCAGCCGCTGGGGCGGCTCGTCTTTTACCTCCTCGAACCCGAAAGCGAAGACGGCCTCGGAACCTGGAATTTCTTCGATAGCTACATCGGCCCGGGCAAACAGCATCCCGTTCATAAACTGATGAACCTCGGCAAGGTCGCGCTTCGAGAGCGGAAGTAATTCACAATCCCTTCAATTTGGGCTGACCGCCGACCCGTCCGTTAGCTGATTGGGCGGGTGGAGTACGACACGTTCTCCCTCGGCGAGGCCCTCGGTGATCTGGGCGGACTCGTTGTTTTGATGGCCGACCTTTACCGCGCGCTTTCGCGCTTTTCCGTATTCGACTACGAATACGTTCCACTCCTCGCCCTCACGGAAAAGGGCGCTCGACGGAACGGTCAAAACGCGGTCGCCCTCCCAGACGATGATACGGACATCGACGCGAAAGTTATCGCCAAACCTGACACCTTTGGCGAGAAATTCACCGATCACGTTGACGCGCTGCTCCTCGACGCCGAGGGCCGAGACCTTTGTGATCGCCTGCGGTTCGATGACCCTGACACGGGCCGCCGGAGGCTCGGCGGACTGCGTCTCGATCAGGATCTTGTTGCCGGGCTGAATGCGTAGAGCGTCGGTCGAAAGAACGTCGATGACGAGTTCGATATTATCGGGGTTACCTATTTCCATGATCGGCGTGCCGGCCGTGACCACGCGATCGTTTTTCTCAAAAATTCTCAAAATCCTGCCGCTCGCCGGGGCATAGACCTTGGCGGTGTAGGCACTTTCCCTGGCAGTCGGCTCGTCTGGCAGACGCGGCATCGGCGGGTTCGGGTCGATCTGTGTGATGAGGTATTCGTGAGGGATGTTGTCGCCCTCGAGCAGGCGGATGCGGGTCATCTTCCCCGAGATCGGGGCTGTGACCGTCTGCTTGTCGCGCACGCGAGTCCTCGCCTCGGCATCGACTGTCTCGATCATCGGGCCGACCTTGCTGTAAGCAATTTCGACACTGACGGATGAGCCGCCGAACACCATCCACGCTATAACCGCCACGGCGACGATGGCAGCGGCGATATAGATCATTTGTTTCTTGGTCAGACGCATAGCTTTACTCTCTTGTCTTAAGTACCGCGATCAGGTCGAGCTTTCGCAGCCTCCAGCTTACCAAGCCCGCCGAGAAGGCCGCGGCGACGATCACCCAGAATGCGGTCAGGATAAAGGTTCGTGCACTGTACACGACGGGCAGCCGAATGATCTCGGTATCTATGATCAGATTCATCGTTTTGCAGACGACCATACCAAAGGCAAATCCGACGGGTATCGCGACGATCGTCAAAATGGCGTGCTCGCCCATAAGGATATTGGCGATCTCGCGTTGTGTGAATCCCAAAACCCGTAGCGATGCGAGTTCGCGGCCGCGTTCCGAGAGTGAGATCCGCGCGGCGTTGTAAACAACGCCGAAGACGATAGCACTAGAGAACAGCACAAGGACCGAAGTGAAAATGCCGATGGTCTCGGCAAAGGTCTCGTCAAAGCTCTTGCGGATCGCGCCCGGAAGGCCGACCCCGGCAACGACGGGCATACGCTTGAGCAGCGAATATAATTCGGCCGCCTGCGATTCATCGACCGCGAGATACGCTCCTGAAATGACGTCGTCTTCGTTCATCAGGCGATTGAGGGCGTGGATGTCCATGTAGGCGTTCATTCCCATCAGGTCGTCTATCGTCGCGATGACGGTAAGTTCTTTCTTTGGCCTCGTTCCCTCGAGTACCTCGATCGACAGACGGTCACCGGCACCGACGCCGAGCAGGTCGGCAAGCGAAGCAGAAAGCAATACGCCCTCGGGCGGAATGGTAATGAGACGTGAATCCTTATCAATGACACGATGAAGTTCGGAGCGCGGCTCGACGCCCATCAGGCCGCTTCGTTTTGAGCGGTAGGCGGACGAGAGCCTTGCCGCGACCGCACGAAAGGTCTCGACGCCTGTTACTCCGGGCATTCCGTCCAACTGCAGGCGAGCCTTCTGCGGCCTCGTCGTGTTAAAAGTGACGATCGCATCCTCGCGAATGGCCCGGTCAAATTGTATCTCGACGATCTTTTTGATCGCGTCGGTAAAGTAAAAGCCCGTAAAAAGCAGCGACGAGGCGAGTGCGATCGCGACCACGGCGGCAAGTGCCTTGCCCGGCTGGCGCGTCAGGTTTCGAAGCACGATGCGGTATTCCGTCGACAGAAGGCGGCGAATGCCGAGCCTTTCGAGAAATCCCGGTGAATAATCGGCCGGAGCCTACGGCCGCATCGCTTCCGCCGGCGGAAGCGTGACCGCTTGTAGAACGGCCGAGAACGCTCCGACGCTCGCCGCCCCGAGCGTTATGACGATCGACCACACTATCAACTGCCAGTTGAGCGAGACCGTCAGGACCGGAAAGCGGAAATAATCGCCGTACATTCTCGTCATACCGCCCCCGAGCCAGGCACCGAGCAGAATGCCGGCGATCAGCCCGGCGGCGACCGAGGCAAACGCAAGGCCGAGATAATGAACTCCGATCTCGGTGTTGCCGTAGCCAAAGGCCTTTAGCAGGCCGACCTGTTCACGCTGGGTCTTGACGAGACGCGAGAGAACGAGATGAAGAATGAATGCCGTTACGCCAAGGAAAATAAGCGGAAGGAATGTGCCGAATGTCTCGAGTTCGGCATAATCGTTAGAGATGAATTTATGCGACGGCTGTTCAACGCGGCCGAATGCTCCGGTACCTCCGTATTGTACGAGTACCTAGACGATTACGTCAATGACCTTCTCTTCACTGGCTCCCGGTGCAAGAGTTACCGAGAGGTCGTTAAAGGCCCCCTCCATGTTCATTGCCGCAGCCACCTCACCGCGGCCCATCCAAATGATCCCGAATCTGCGATTGTCGGGAAAGATGTCGCCCGGGCGGATCTCGTAGATGTACTCGGGCGACATCGCGACGCCCACGATGGTGAACCGCCGCCACCGGCCATTAATTACGGCCGCGATAGTATCTCCGGGGTCGAAGCCGTTCGCGTCGGCAAACGCTCCGCTGATCATTATTTCGTCCGGCCTGCCCGCTGTGATGTATCGGCCGCGGACAAGGTAAAGATCATTTAGCATCGGCGAGCGACGCTCGGGGATAGAGACGATGCGGCCCTGGGCGGGCTCGCGAAGGTTTGGAATGTCGAGCAGCCCGTCGGACAAGATACGCGTATTTACAACGGCAACGCCTGGAATGCGTTCGATCGACGCTTTGAGGCTCTCGGGAGCGCGCGTCAAATGCGCGAATACCTCGCCGAACCGATATTCGGTGTAGTAGTCCTGCTGCGTAGCCAGAAGCGAGTCGTACGTGCTCTGCATCGAGACGAACGAAGCGACTCCGCAGGCGACGACCAGAGCCGTCGCCAAAACCTGCCCGCGAAGGTGCCACAGGTCACGAAGGAGCTTCTTTAGAAGGGAGCGGCGCATAGCTAATCGTCATCGTCGTCTTTGTCCTTACGTTTATCGGTCTGGGTTTGGGGCGTTTCCCCGGCCTGGCCGTTCCTGATCTCGGTGTGCCTGATCTGACCGCCGAGATTTGCGGTGAAAGCCATTGCCCCGCCCGTTATGAATGTCAGTATCAGCACCGCGACGATCGCAAATGCTGCGAACTGCGACGAGAGAAATCGCTTGACGGCGATCGTGCCGATCGCGAGCAGGCCGGTGATCATAGCAAGGATCAGCGAGAACATCGCCGAGTCCTCATGCTGTGAGATGATCTGCTCGGAAACTCCGGGCATTTTCTCGACGATCTCTTCCGCCGGTTCACCGGTCAGGTATACCGGCAGTGCCGTCGCAGCGGTCAAAAACAGGGTGACCAACGCAGCCTTTT
>CAYSMU010000077.1:0-9747 GCA_964432145.1 uncultured Chloracidobacterium sp. | reverse complement strand
GCCGCAAGCACAAACAGCCCGATCAGTCCTCCGATCATAAAACCAACCTTCGAAGAAGATCCCTTCTTTTGCGCAACATCTCTAAGCTGCTCGTGAGCCGACGGGGGCACTCGCTCAATGGGTGAATTCGATCCGGACGCGAGTACGGCCGAAACGGGTGTCGGGGGTACCACGGGCGGTGGGGTCTCAGCTTGCACCTTCGGCGGTACTGAGGCAAGTTTTGTCTCCACCTCAGCAACATCCGAGGCGCTAAACATCTCCGTTTTCACATCAGATTGCTTAACATCGTCGATCTTGGGGACGTCGTGCATCTGAACCGTTTGCTCCATAGCTAACTTACCTGTGTCGGACAGCGCGCGTGTTTCCATTTCAGATGGGATCGAATCGGTCACCGGCTGGACGAGAGAAGACTCCGGAGCTCTGGCGATCACAGGCGTCGGAGAAGCGCCCGCGTCTTTCTTCCCTCGGTCAAATGCGCGGCGAAGTGATTTCTGCATCTCACCTGCAGTTGTAAACCGCTCCTCCTGGCGTATCGCCACACCTTTTAGGATTACCTCTGAGATCGCCGGAGTTACTTCAGGATTGAGCTTATCGAGAGGTACGATCGGATCTGCCTTTCCTCCAAGAAGCGCGTCCGCCCTCGTGAGCGCGTCGACCGGCACAACGTTCGCCAGAAGCTGATATAGGGTCGCCGATAAAGAATATATGTCGCTGCGTGCATCGGTTCCCGTGCCCCGGATCTGCTCCATGGACGCAAAATGCGGAGAATACCCGGCTACGCTTGCGGAGTTAAGCGGGTTACTCGTCGACTTAGTGTCAAAATCTTTCGATAGTCCGAAATCGAGCAGTACTATGTGATTCTCATCGGTTAACTTAAGATTCTGGGGTTTGATGTCACGATGAACGATCGGCGGTTCATGAGCATGCAAATAAGAGAGTGCATCCAGAAGCTGATCCGCCCAAAACATTACCCAACTTAATGGAAAAGGCTTGTTTGCCGCCTCTAATCTTTTTGAAAGATCGTCACCAGAGATGTGTTCCATCACCAGGTACTGATCTCCGTTCTCTACAAAGTGGTCAATTACCTTTGGCAGGACAGGATGGCGGAGCCGCGCCAATATTCTGGCCTCTCGTTCAAAGGCGGCAGCGAGAGTGTTATCCTCCGTAAAGAACGTACGCTTTAGAGCGACCGCACTTCCAAGCCGCTGATCGACGGATAGATAGACCTCGCCCATACCACCTTTCCCGATCGGCTGTACGATCAGGTACCGGTTCTGGATCATTGAATTAGGAGGAAGTGGTTTCATAATGATTTGGCGAAAAGTTTATCTAATTTACCTTTAGTTTTTCCGAACCCACCATCGCGGGCATACCTAAATGTTGAAAGCAACGGGTGTTTCCCTTTACTCGCCTGGAGCATGGTGTTCCCTTTTTTGTCTCCGCACCGCAATAGTAATACTGCTCAACATCCGCAGGCTTTGTCGGAGCGGTTCGAACACCCAATTGGGTTGACGGTGCTTGGATCTTACTGTCCGGTTCCGCCTGTTTTAAAACCTGATTTGGGTTCGAAACAGCTTCTCTGTCGGTTACAACCGTGCGGGACGGAGCTTCGGATCGTGCCTGTTCAACTAATCGCTTCGGTTCCCGTGAAAGCGAACCTCGGTCTGGCTGACCACTTTTTAGATAGCCCCCGATCCCTAGTACCCCAATAAGTAACCCTGCACCAACTACGAATCTTGGGATCAGGTCCGTCCCCTTATACTCAGATTCGCAAACAGGGCAGAACCTCCGACTCGTAAATATTCCCCAATCATCGCGAGAGATCTTCTCGCCACAATTAGCACAGAATTTGGGCCGATAGAGCATTGCACAACATCCACCGCCCGGCCGCCTCGTTCTAATACCGGCCCGACATTGGATCGTACCGTTTAGGGTTGTCAATGATTATAAATCATTAACTCAAAAGTGTTAAGACTTAGTCAAACAACAGTCGGTACAACCGCACTACGACATAGTGCGTCAAATTGCTAACATTTTCTTATGACCTACCACAGAGCGTTGACGCTCGTCATCATACTGCTTACCGCGTACATGGGCATATCCGGTCAGGATGATGATCCGATCCGTATAGATTCGTCTATTGTCAGGCTAAATGTCGGCGTAGCCGACTCCCGAGGGCGGCCTGTGACCAACCTTAGTCAGGCGAATTTCGAAATATTTGAGGACGGGATCAGGCAGCAGATCCTACGCTTTGAACCGACGGAGGCCCCGTTCAGTGTCGTGATCATGCTCGATATGAGCGGTTCGACGCTCGGATTTCGCCAGATCATTAAACAGTCCGCGGTTAGGTTCGTTGACGCCTTGTCACCGAATGACCGAGTGGCGGTCGTAGAATTTTACGACAAGATCAACTTAAGAAACGATTTCACGACCGACCGCGGGACTATAGCAAACTCGATTGCGGTCGCGAATGGCCGTGGAAAGACGCAGTTATACAAGGCCCTCGATTTTGCCTTGGAAAAACTAGGAAAGGAGAAAAGTCGCCGCAAGGCAATTATCGTACTCACCGATGGAGTAGATACAGCGATCAGGGACAAAGATCGCGAAGAACTCGAGCGGATTTCGGACGATCAGATACCATCGGCGATCAAACCTGGATCGAGTGAGATACTAAACCGCGTCCTGAACAGAGCGGACGCTCAAGGAGTGACAGTCTATCCGCTAGCTCTACCCACCGGCGATCCGGACAAACTGGCAGATCCGACGCCGCGGCAAGTCGCTATGTTCAAGGCCGCTCGTTCGCGTCTGCAATTGGTCGCCGATCGGACGGGGGGCACGCTCAACACTATCACGCGACTCGAAGAAATGGGACGGCTCTATGCACTCGTTGCGGCCGATCTCCGGACTCTGTACACGATCGAATACCAACCGGCCAATGAAAAAAGAGATGGAAAATGGCGGTCGATACGGATCGACGTCAAAAACCCCGACCTGATCTCGCGAACCCGTCAGGGCTATTTTGCCAGATAACGTTTGGGTCGTTTTTAGCCGCATTTCGTATCGGACGTCTTTCTATACCTTGACACGATCCCGGATGATTTGTAGTCTAATTATTCGCCTTTTGTGCACCCGTAGCTCAGCTGGATAGAGTACTTGACTACGAATCAAGGGGTCGCATGTTCGAATCATGCCGGGTGTACCATTCAAATCTTCAGTCGGCTTATTCATTTGAGAGTAACCCGTAAAAGCCCTGCAGGGCTTTTTTGTTTTGACCCAGCAGCCACGCGATCAATGAAGTTGTGTTGAGGCTTCTGCAGAGACTTGGACAAGAAACGCCGGATACCGCTCCCATTCAGCATCCGGCGTACTTGAAGCATTATTGCCCGAAGGTCTCCCGTCCTCGCGGGCGAGCTTCATGACCGAGAGCCGCAGCCGGGCGGCTTTAGCTTCCGGTAAATCAATGTTATTGCTCTACCCGCAACATAAATGTGACCCGTGTCACAAAATAACCTAGATTCTAAGTATTTAGAATGCGATCAAAAAATCCTCCTACGGAATATATTGACTGAGGATAATATAAACCCGTCGGTTCCTGGCTCGGTTGGCCGCGGTCGTGTTTGGTGCTATCGGCATACTCGCTCCGTAACCTTTAGCCATGATTCTGCCCTCATCCACGCCGATCGACACTAGCTTTTCAGCTATAGTAACAGAACGCCGGTCAGTTAGGGTCTGGACCAGGCCCGGGTCGCCGGCGTTGTCGGTGTGCGATTCGATGGTAATTCGGTAATACTTGTTATTTGAAAGCACTTCTCCCAGATTGGTGAGCTTACCATCCGCCTGAGGCACAAGATCAGTAGACCGCGAGTTTATCCAAAGGTTCTCCGGGAGCGACAAGACAATACCGCGGTCAGACCTGGTTACGGCACCGAACATCTTCAATGAACTTAGCAAGGCCGGTTCGGCTGCTCTGACCTCGGCGGCTTTTGCTTCCTTATCTCGTTCGGCCTGTACCGCCTTTCTCTCATTTTCTGCTGCTACCAAGGCATCATTCAGCTTTTTATTCGCAGTCTCAACGTCTGCTTTAGCTCTTCCTAGTTCCTCCCGAAGACGTCCATTTTCCTCACGAAGTTCGCGGGCCTGAGTTGAGTAATTCAAAGCGTCTCGTTCGGCAAGTTCCCTATTGCGAGTTTCACGACCAAGCTCAGCCTTGAGATCGGCTATTTCAGCCTGAGCATCGGCGTACTTGCTCTCGGCAGCCCGAATCTCGGAATCTGTTCGTATCTGTTCATTACGCTTTTCGCGAGCCCCTTTTCTTTGCTGGGCGATAGCCTCTGCCTTGAGAGCCGCCTCGATCGAACGCCGGGCCGCAATATCGACCGAGTCCGCATCGCGGCCCGCCTGCCAAGCGTTGACCGCATTCTGGAGCAGGGTTTCCGCCTCAGTAAGTTCCGTCGCGGCGTCACGGTCTGCTCCCGCGAACCGCGCAAGAGCGACGGCCTGCTTAGCCTGAAGGATCGCGGACGGCGTCTTTGCATAGTCTGTCTCGGCGATCTCGGGCGTTCGCGGATCGCGGAAATAGTCGCTGGAATTACCAAAATAGGATATGGAAGGCTGTATCCCGATCCGTTTGCCATCGGGAGAAACCGGATAGAGGTTTTCAAGCATTATCTGCTGGCTCGGCCTTGTCACCATAAAGTGCGGCTCTGCGGTGATAATTATCGCGAAAGTTTGAAGCGGGGTCGTGACCGCTATCTTTGAATCGATAAAAAACAATCCGCTGCGTTTTATTTCACCCAAATTTTGAGCTTGTCCGGTCGGCGAGATCGCCCAGACAACATATGTGGCGTATCCGGCCCCCAGTTCAAACGGTCTCGGCATATTATCAACAGAGAGTTCGATCCGAGTTCCGTTTCGAGTCGTTCGCTTTACGGTCGCCTCGCCCTTCATTCTGGGAAAACGAGTGGTACCGCGAAATTGCACCTTCACCGTTTCATCGAGCGGATATGTGATCGCTGTCGTCTTTCGGGCAACATCAACCTGACCAAAGGCGCCGCCAACGCTCGCAAATATCAGGATAAAGACGAACAACAGCTTAAATACTGTCGGATTATTCATAGGATTGTCTCCCGAAACGGGTTTCTCTTCAAAAAAGATGCCACAGGTGAATTGAAAGTTGCAACCTATCGATTTTGGACACGCGGGCGGAAAGTAAAGTATATTCAATCCTTTACAGTTACAATGGACGATCTCAAGCGACTCCTAAAATATGTTCGGCCGCACTGGTTGACGTTCGTACTTGCCGTGGTCGCGATGGTCCTGGGTGCCGCTTTTGAGACGGCTGTCGGAGCATTGATCGTACCCATTTTCGATCAATTTTGGAAGAATCCTGCTTTAGCGGAGACCAAAACATTATTCGACCTAAGCAGCTTGATCCCACGGGACAACTGGTTTCATGCCTGGCTTTGGATCGCCGGCCTTCTTATCTCATTTACCATACTCAAGGGCGTAGCGGAATATTTTTCGTCGTTTCTGATGGCGAAGATCGGACAATCCGCCGTACTTAGTCTCCGTGGCCAGCTATACGAACACTTGCTGGCACAGTCGGCTACCTTTTTCGAAAAGCACCGAACAAATTATCTGGTATCGCGTCTTGTAGTCAGTTGTTCGGCGATCGAACTAGCCGTTTCCTCTCATCTACGAGATGTTCTGCGAGAGAGTTTTATGCTCGTCGCATTTCTCTCGGCGGCGTTCTATTTCAACTGGCGGTTAACCCTCGGGTCGCTGCTGGTCGCCCCGATAATAGCTTGGCTAACGACCAATTTTAGCCGCCGCATGAGAAAGTTGGCCGACGTCTCGCTCGAGGGCAACAAGGATCTAACCGATACCTCTCAAGAAAGCCTGGCAAACCACGTGATCGTAAAGGCATACTCCGGCGAAGCTCGTGAGCAGACCCGCTTCATGAACGTTGCACGCCTGATCGCTCGTGCAAACCTCCGATCTGCAAAGATAGCTGCTATTTCGCCGGCAAGTATTGAGATCATTGGTATTATAGCGATAATCATTCTTTTCTACTTCGGTCTTCGCGAGATAAATGCCGGGCGAATGGAGGCCCCGCAGTTTTTCGCCTTCTTGCTCTTCCTGCTGCGGAGCTACGATCCCATGCGAAAGATCTCGAAACAGCACAACGAGATCACCAAGGCATTTGCCGCCGCTCGTGACGTTTGGGGCATTCTCGATCAGAATGAAAGGCTGGTTGAGAAGGATCATGCATTTGAGTTGAAGGCGCTTGAGCGATCGATAACACTCGATAATGTTTCTTTCAACTATCGCAACAACAAACGATTGATCCTCCGAAACATTAGTCTCGAGATCAAAAAGGGAGAAATGGTCGCCCTTGTTGGCGAGAGCGGCGGCGGTAAATCGAGCCTGACACGACTGATCCAGCGGCTCTACGATCCAACGGAAGGGCAGATCCTTTGGGATGGCACTGACCTACGCGACGCTACGATCCTCAGCCTGCGGCGACAGATCGCCTTAGTTACCCAGGAAACGGTGCTATTCAATGACAGCGTAAAGCAGAACATTGCCTACGGTCGGCCCGAGGCTTCTGACGAAGAGATTGCCGAGGCTGCGCACATCGCACTCGCAGACGATTTCATCGAACAGCTTCCAAATGGTTTCGATACGCGAGTCGGCGAACGCGGCGTATTGCTTTCGGGCGGTCAACGTCAGCGGATCGCGATCGCTCGAGCGGTCCTTATGAACGCTCCCGTTTTGATCCTCGACGAAGCGACCTCGGCGCTCGATACGGAAAGCGAAACGCTTGTCCAAAAGGCACTTGCAAACTTAATGAAGAATCGGACTTCGATCGTCATTGCCCACCGCCTCTCGACGATCCGAAAAGCTGATAAGATCGTTGTAATGGAAAAGGGCCGGATAATCGAAAGCGGCACACATGTGGAACTGGTCAGACGCGGCGGAACTTACAACAAGCTTTACGAATTGCAGTTTTCGGACGACGGCCTTTTGGCCGCAAAATAACATATGAGATCGATGACAGGTTTTGGCCGCGGGGCCGTCTCACACGACAAATTTTCGATATCCGTCGAGCTAAAAACAGTAAATAACCGATTTCTGGACATCAATATGCGACTGCCGGGGGAACTTCAGCTTCTCGAGCCGGTGATCAAACGCCTCATAACGGCAAAGCTCACCCGCGGACGGGTCGAGGTTAATCTTCAGTACGATCGTTCAGACGATGCCCAGTTTGAGTTAAACCGCCCATTGATCCGCGGCTTTCTTACGGCCATGAAGGAAATGCAGGACGAGTTTGACCTCGCCGGTGAGCCTGACATTAATGTCATCGCACGACTCCCGAATGTCGTGACGACAAGGAAAGAAGAGCCCAGTGTAGAGTTCATCGCGGCTGTGGAGAACGCCTTCGCCGCGGCCATAGACGATCTCGACGCGATGCGCACAAAAGAAGGAGGTCTGCTTGCCGAGGAACTCATGTCCCTGATCGACAGTATCGAACAGCGGATCCCCACCATCGAGAAACAATCGGCTATGGTCGCCGACGAGTACCAGGCCCGGCTCACCAAGCGGATCGGTGAAATGCTTGCAAAATCCGATTCTCAGATCGATATCGATCAGGGCCGACTCGCTCAAGAAGTTGCGTACCTTGCTGATCGGGCCGAGATCGCCGAAGAGATCGCCCGGCTGCGAACCCATATCGAACATGTGCGTAATATCATGCAGGACGAAAAGGACGTTGGAAAGCGGCTTGACTTCCTAACCCAGGAGCTCAATCGAGAGGCCAATACCATCGCTTCAAAGACCAGTAATATGGTTATCAAAGAAAACGCTCTGGCGATTAAGAGCGAGATTGAAAAGATACGTGAACAGGTTCAAAATGTTGAGTGATGAAAGGTAACCTCATCATCATCAGTTCCCCGTCCGGCGGCGGTAAAGGCACGCTGATCAAAGAGGTTCGTGGAATGCTCCCGGATCTAGGGTACTCATGCTCACATACCACCCGCCCTAAGCGATTCGGCGAAGAAGAGGGCCGCGAGTATTACTTCATTTCGAGAGAAGAGTTTGAACGCAGGGTCGCTGCCGGTGATTTTCTCGAATACGCAAATGTTCATGGCCACCTCTACGGCACGTCGCTGGCTGAAAGCAGAAAGGTCTTCAACACCGGCCGTGACCTGATAGTCGAGGTGGATGTGCAAGGCGCTCTGCAGATCATGCAAAAGAGCGAACTTGACGGCATGCGGATAAGCATCTTCATATTGCCGCCGTCATTCGAGGTTCTGCGGGCCCGCCTAACCGCGAGAAATACCGAGGTTCAGGCTGAGCTCCGCACCAGATTAAAGAACTCATTTGACGAAGTAATGCTCTACTCCGAGTTCGATTACGTGATAATCAACGAGGATCTTTCAACCGCAGCCAGACAAATTTCGGCTATAATTATGGCCTCACGTCAAACGACCGTTAGACAAACGAGTGCCATTCAGGGTATTCTTGATAGTTTCGATGCTTCGAGGCATCTTTTTGAAGGAGAATAACCCGATATATGGCCGACGAGAAAGATATCGTAGAAGAAAACGACGAAACTAGCGAACAGGAAGAGATAATTGATCCGCCGGATATCGATTCGAAATATCGGATGATCATACTCGCAGCGCAACGAAGCAAGCAGCTGCAGCGTGGGGCGATCCCGCGAGTCGATGCCGACATACGCAAAACCAAACCGACCCGGATCGCGATGAGGGAGTTCCAGGAAAGGAAGGTCAACTTCACGTTCGACGACTGATTAATTGTCAAAGATCCTTTTTGAGAGGCTGCCCAAATCGGGCGGCCTTTTCATTTACATTCCCTTGTAGTTCGGTCCGCCGCCGCCCTCAGGCGTTACCCAATTGATGATCTGATACGGATCCGCGATATCGCAGGTCTTGCAGTGGACGCAGTTTGAGAAATTGACCCTGAGTTCCTTTCGTCCAGTTGCCGCATTGTCTTCCATTTCATAAACGGCCGCAGGACAAAATCGCTGACAAGGATTGCCGTATTCCTCTGCACATCGAGTAGCACAGATCTCGGTATCGAGAACGTGAAGATGACTTGGCTGGTCCTCGTTGTGAGCGACGGCTCCATAGAAGACATCAGTGATCTTATCGAACGTCAATTCTTTATCAAACGTGATCTTTGCGTAACGCTCGTCCTTCAGATGATCGCTCGGGCCGAAGCCGCCCGATTTCGCATTGCCATTCAGTTTCTCGATGCGCTCGTGGCCGGCGACATGGTGCTCTTTCGGCATAAAGCCCCATGCCAAACCACGTGTGAGGAACTGGAGTCCCGTGTTAATAAGCGCGGACCAACGCCCTTTCTGAAATGCAGCATGGAAGTTGCGAACCGGATGAAGTTCGTCGTAGATCCAACTTAGATTTACTTTCTCCTCGTAATGACGAAGTGTCTTAGAAGAAAAATCCTCGTGCTCGAAGGCCCCGACAATCGTCTCCGCCGCGAGCATGCCGCTCTTCATCGCGGTGTGAATTCCCTTAATGCGCTGCCCGTTTAACATCGATGCAGAATCACCAACGATCAAAACACCGTCCGAGTACAACTTCGGCATAGTGAAATAGCCGCCTGCGTTGATGGTCTTGGCCCCGTATTTGATCATCTTGCCGCCCGCGAGAACAGCCGCAACCTTGGGATTTGTCTTGAACTTCTGAAACTCAGCATGCGGAT
>CAYSMU010000076.1:3836-9841 GCA_964432145.1 uncultured Chloracidobacterium sp. | reverse complement strand
CTAACCAACTGACGGGCACTCGGCTTGAGGCCGTCACCGGCGAAAGGCCGGTCCGCCCTCAATGCATCAAGTTGACGGCTCGCCTGCATCGCATCTACCGACGCAAATGCCCAGCAAGTATTACACGAGCCCTGGTCGGTCGATCTGCCGAGGTCGAGGCCGTTCTCACGCCAGTCAAACTTTGGGAGTTTCTCGGCCCTCAAACCCCGAGACAAAATGCGGTTGCGGGCCGTTTCGATCTCTGACTCGGTCGCATTTGAATTCTTTGCGCGCCAGTCCTGCCAGTTTAGTTCGGCCAGCCGGTCGGCTTCCTTCAGTTTTTCGGCGGCATCGGCCCGGATCTTCTTCGAGCGTTTCTCTTCACCGACAGGAACCGGCCGTCCATAGGTGTCCCTTATATATCGAATATCGTCGACGGCATACTTATCGCGGGGGGTCTTGAGAAACGGAAATAGGGTCTTGTACCATTTCTTGCCGCCGTATGCGCCTTTATCGCCGCGGTCACGGTCCAGTATTCGAAACGAGTACGTTCTCTCACCGTCCTTTCGCTGTTCACGACACAGTTTCTCCTGCCCCGCCTGAAAGACATCGTCGGTTTCAGTCCTGAAGGCCTGGCCCGGGAAATCAAGAACAAACGTAAATACCAGTATGAAGGTGCCGATCACACGGAATGAATTTCGTTTACATTCAAGGCATCGTTTCATATCGTCGTTTCGGAGGTTTGCCGAATTATAGCATCGAAGTGGCATTTACCAGGTGCAAATCACCAATATCGGCTTGATAATTCTAGGCAAATAGGGACATAATTTCGAGTCTATTTTTCAATTAAGAATCTGTTTCGAAAGGAGTTTCTACGGTGGGTAATTTGCGTCTGTCGTTTGTCTTGATCTGCGTTTCATTTCTACTATCGTCGGTTGTCATTGGTCAGAGGCCGCCGCGTACGGCTCCTGCCGAAGCGACGCCGTCGCCGACGGCAAGTCCGGCGGGTGATTCGACGAAGTCCACCGTCGTGGCAGCGAGCCCTACCGCATCGCCATCGCCAACGGGTTCTCCGACTCCGACTCCGACACCGGATCCGATGTCTCCGGCATCGTTCGGGGCCCTCCGATTCCGTTCTATAGGCCCCGCGGTGACCTCGGGACGCGTTATCGCTTTCGCGGTGGATCCGACAGACAGGTCAAAATACTTTGTCGCGGTCGCCTCTGGGGGCGTGTGGAAGACGGTGAATGCCGGAACGACTTTTACACCGGTCTTTGACGGCGAAGGCTCGTTCTCGATCGGTGCAATTGCCATGGATCCGAAGAATCCTGCAACCGTCTGGGTCGGTACCGGCGAGCGTAACAGCCAGCGAAGCGTTGGATACGGCGACGGAGTTTACCGTTCGGACGACGGAGGCCGTAGCTGGCGAAACATGGGCCTCAAGACGTCTGAGCATATAGGCCGGATCGCTATCGACCCGCGAAACAGTGACGTCGTCTTTGTCGCGGCACAAGGCCCGCTGTGGGCGGGCGGCGGCGAACGCGGATTGTACAAGACGACCGACGGCGGGCGCACGTGGAAGGCGGTCATCCCCGGCACAGAGAATACCGGAGCGACCGATGTAGTTATCGACCCGTCAAATCCTGACATAATGTACGCGGCCACGTGGCAGCGTCGGCGTCATTTCTACACCCTGATCAACGGCGGGCCCGAGAGTGCGATCTATAAATCGACCGATGGCGGCAATACGTGGAATCGCCTTCGGGGCGGCTTGCCTCCGGGCGATCTCGGCCGTATCGGCCTTTCGATCTCGCCGGCGGATACAAACGTCGTTTACGCGACCGTCGAGGCAAGCGGCCAGCTTAGCGGGATCTTTCGATCGAGCGACCGCGGGGCGACATGGGAGAGAATGAGCCCAAACATCGCTCAGGGAATGTACTACGGCCAGATCGTCGCCGACCCTAAGGACGTTGATCGTGTTTACATTCCGAATGTACAGAATCAAGTCTCCAACGACGGCGGACGGACACAGCAGCCGCTCGGCGAACGCCTAAAGCACGTTGACAACCACGCCATCTGGATCGATCCGAAAAATACGGATTACCTGCTCGTTGGCTGCGACGGAGGCGTCTATGAGAGCTTTGACCGGGGAGCGAACTGGAACTTTAAGACGAATCTGCCCGTCGCGCAGTTCTACGATGTAACGACCGACACGGCCGTTCCTTTTTACAACGTTTACGGCGGACTGCAGGACAATAATTCTATCGGCGGCCCAGCCCGCACACGAGAGACTAGCGGCATCCAGAACGCCGACTGGTTTACGACGAACGGCGGCGACGGATTTACATCGCGTGTCGATCCGACGGACCCGAATATCATCTACGCCGAAAGCCAGAACGGCGGCCTTGTGCGTTTCGACAAGCGAACCGGAGACCGCGTTGGCATCGCTCCAATGGAGGGCAAGGGCATCGAGTCGCAGCGGTATAACTGGGATTCGCCGTTCATTATCAGCCCTCATTCGCATACACGGCTTTATTTTGCGGGCCACAAGCTTTTCAAAACGGATAATCGCGGCGACGATTGGAAAGTCATCAGCGGCGACCTTTCACGAGGCATAGACCGAAACACTCTGCCCGTGATGGGCAAGGTTTGGGGACCCGATGCGATCGCGAAGCATCAGTCGACCGCTCTTTGGGGCAACGCCTCGGCGCTATCGGAATCGCCGAAAAAGCAGGGACTGATCTATGTCGGGACGGACGACGGGTTGATCCAGATCACCGAGAACGATGGCGGCAACTGGCGCAAGGTTGAGAAGATCGAAGGAATTCCCGAGCTGAGCTATGTTCACCGCATCCTGGCATCTCAGCATGATGCGAATACGGTCTATGCGGTTTTCAATAACCACCAGAACGGCGATTTCAAACCGTATCTCGTAAAGAGCATCGATGCCGGAAAGACCTGGAAATCTATCGCGTCGAATCTTCCCGCACGCGGCTCGACGTATGCGATCGCCGAGGATCATGTGAATCCGAATCTGCTGTTTGTCGGAACCGAATTTGGAATGTACTTCTCGGTTGACGGCGGCGGAAAGTGGATACAGATGCGGGGCGGCCTGCCGACTATCGCCGTCCGCGATATTGCGATCCAAAAACAGGAGAATGACCTAGTTCTCGGCACATTTGGCCGCGGCATCTACGTTCTGGATGATTATTCGCCGCTTCGTCAGGTATCGGCCGCGACGATGCAGCAGCCGTCGGCTCTGTTCCCCGTCAAGGATGCCTTGATGTTCGTTAGGTCAAACAGTTCATTCGCAGGTTCGCAGGGAGCGTCGTTCTATACAGCGCCAAATCCTGCGTACGGAGCGACTTTCACCTACTACATAAAGGAAGCTCCCAAGACGATGCGCCAAAAACGTCAGGACGCCGAACGCGACGCCGAGCGGCGAAAAGTGCCGTTCAAATATCCGTCGATAGCCGAGCTGCGCGCTGAGGCTGAGGAAGAGGCTCCGGCAGTCATCCTTACGATCACCGATGCCGAGGGCAAGATAGTTCGTAGGCTAAATGCATCGGCGGGAGCAGGCGTTCAGCGTACCGTTTGGGATATGCGATACACGCCCCCGTCGATCTCGGCTGCACCGGCCGGCGGCCAGGGCGGGCCCGGCGGCGGCGGTGGCGGCGGTGGCGGAGGCTTCGGCGGTTTTGGCGGCGGCCCGCAGGGCCCGCTCGTGATGCCGGGGAAATACACGGTTTCGATGGCGATGCGCGTTAACGGTGTCGTCACGTCGATGCCCGGCTCGCAGACGTTTAGCGTTGTAGTCGAGGGCAAGGAAAATATTTCTGCCGCAGACGCCAAACTCCTCGCTGATTTCCAGCGAAAGGTCTCTAATCTTCAACGTGCTGTGGGAGCGGCAAACAATGTCGCGACGGAAGCCAAAACAAGGATCGGCCTGCTCAGAAGAGCGGCGGCCGAGGCTCCGACTGATAATAAAAAGCTGATCGACCAGGCCGACGCATTTGATAACGAGATCGATGCACTGATCAACGAGATCCGCGGCGGCAGAGCGAATACTGAGATACCACCGCCGTCGATCGCACAAAGGATCGGGAATGTTGCAGGAACGATCCGTTTGTCTACGATCAAGCCGACTCAATCGCAGGTAACGAACTATGAGCTGGCAAACTCGGATTTCGGGCCCGTCCTGGCCAAACTCAAAAAGCTGATCGAGACCGATCTGCCCAAGTTTGAGAAGGAACTCGAGGCCGCGGGAGCTCCGCTGACGCCGGGCAGGCTGCCTTGAGATTGGGCCTGTAAAGGTCTCGGCATCTAATTCTCGGACCCTGGCATCAAAAACGTTTTGAAACCGATCATACGGTTCAAGCGTAAACCAGAGGTATATTTTCAGACGGGATTGCAGCCGCCGACGGCGCGTTGCTAGAATTAGGTATTTGATTTTCGGAGGAATTGCTATATGAAACGAGCTTCTTATTTGTTGATCGCCGTGCTTGCCTTTGCATTTGCGGCAAGTGCACAGGGCATCGAGGTCGGTGCTACGATGGAGAATTTTTCGCTCCAGGACCTCAAAGGTAATACCGTTACCCTCAATCAATTGAAGGGGAAAAATGGTACTGTACTGATGTTCCTTTCGGCCCAATGCCCGGTTGTCAAAGCCTATACGAAGCGGATCAATGAGATCGCGGCTGAGTACAAAGAGGCCGGGATAACCTTTATCGGGATTAATTCGAATTCAACGGAATCGCTCGAATGGGTGCGAAGTGACGCCGATCAGAACTTTCCCGGGATGATGATGCTGATCGATAAGGGCAATAAGTTCGCAGATAAGGTCGGTGCTACGGTCACGCCGGAGGCATACTATCTTAACGCTAAGAATGTGCTGCTCTTCCACGGTGCGATCGATAACGACCGAAAGGGAGACAATATCACCGAGCAATACCTCAAAGCTGCCTTTGACCAATCGCTCGCGGGCCGTAAGGTCGAAAAGACAAAAGTTAACGCCTTTGGCTGCACGATCAAGCGCGTTGGAGATAAGTAAACGATGATCGCAGGTATTGGATCACATTTGGCGAGGGCCGCTCTGTGCGCGGCCCTTGCATTTGTATTATATGGAACACTTCAGGCCCAACCGCCCGCAAAATCAGGTGCCGCCGCGTCCGGCCCGAAGGTAACGCGTATCGACATCGAGGGCCTGAAAGGACTTTTAAAGACGAACGGTAAGCCGCTGCTCATAAACTTTTGGGCGACATGGTGCGACCCCTGCCGCGAGGAATTTCCCGAACTCGTAAAGATCGACTCCGTTTACAAGGGAAAGATCGATTTCATCACTGTTTCGCTCGATGACATCGGCGACATCGATACGGTGGTGCCAAAGTTCCTGAGAGAACAAAAGGCGTCAATGCCCGCGTATCTGCTGAAAACCCCCGATGAGAGTGCTGCGATCTCGATGGTTTCAAAGGACTGGAGCGGGAGCCTGCCGCTTACCGTCCTTTTCGGCCCAACGGGCGATATAGCCTATCAGCGTCCCGGCAAGATCCGCTACGAGACGGTCGTGAGTGAGATCGATAAAGTGCTGACGACCAAACCCTGAGGTGTAAATGTTCAGGAAGATAAAGGATTTTCTTAAGGCCTGGGAGTATGAGGCGGAAATGACGGGAAAGGTATTGGATTCCCTGACTGACGCGTCGCTTTCACAGCCCGTCTGTACGGATGGCCGGACGCTGGGTTTTCTCGGCTGGCACCTGACGCTCACATTGGGTGAAATGCTCACCCTCGTTGGCCTGAAGACCGCTGCACCTGCCGAGGATGCACCGTGTCCGTCTGTTTCGGCTGAGATCGCGGCGGCATATAAACTGGCCGCCAAGTCGGTGGCCGACGAGGTTGCGGCGAACTGGAGCGACGAGACGCTGTTGATCAAAGACGAGATGTACGGTGAGACTTGGGCTCGCGGTATGACGCTTTTCTATCTTATCGCTCATCAGACTCATCACCGGGGACAGATGACGGTGCTTATG
>CAYSMU010000076.1:0-3826 GCA_964432145.1 uncultured Chloracidobacterium sp. | reverse complement strand
CAGGCCGGTGTGCCTGTACCGGGCATCTACGGCCCATCGAAAGAGGAATGGGCGGCGATGGGGATGCCTGCCCAGCAATAGCGGGCCCCGATTCGTTTAACTTAGAGTTTATGCCTTCGGATTTGATATCAGGGTCCGAAACGCATAAACTCTTTTGTTTATTTTAGGTGGCAATTTTTGACCTGATGAACCCAATCACACCCGAGATCGTCGCACAGCACAATCTTACTCCTGCAGAGTACACCAGGATCATTGAGATCCTTGGCCGTGAGCCCAATTTGACGGAGCTTGGCGTCTTCAGCGTAATGTGGTCCGAGCATTGCTCGTACAAGTCGTCGCGCGTCCATCTCAAGCGGCTGCCGACGACTGGTCCGCGTGTGATCGTACCGCCGGGCGAGAATGCCGGCGTTGTCGATATCGGTGATGACTGGTGCGTTGCATTCAAGGTCGAATCTCATAATCATCCGAGCTTTATTGAGCCGTTTCAGGGAGCGGCGACCGGTGTCGGCGGCATTCTTCGCGATGTGTTTACGATGGGAGCGCGGCCTGTCGCGGCGATGAACTCACTCCGTTTTGGGCCAATAGGCTCCCCTCCCGCTTCGGGTGACGGGGTGGTTCCATCCGATGCCGAGGCAAAGGTCATTAATCGCAACAAATCCATTTTAAAAGGCTGCGTCTCGGGTATCGGCCATTACGGCAACTGTTTCGGCGTCCCGACAGTCGGCGGCGAGGTCGTCTTTGATGAATCATACAGCCTCAATCCATTGGTAAATGCGTTTGCCCTGGGCCTGGTTCGCAAGGACCAGATCTTTTTCGGAAAGGCTACCGGCATCGGCAATCCTGTTCTCTACGCGGGTGCAAAGACCGGCCGCGACGGAATCCACGGTGCGACGATGGCCTCCGCTGAGTTTGATGATGAGGCTCTCGAGAAGCGCCCAACTGTGCAGGTAGGTGATCCATTCCTTGAAAAGCTTTTGTTGGAGGCCTGTCTCGAAGCGATGCGCAGCGGAGCGATCAAGGGTATCCAGGACATGGGGGCCGCCGGCCTTACGTCCTCGTCGGTCGAAATGGCGGCACGCGCCGGGACGGGACTAGAGCTCGATCTGACCCTCGTACCTCAGCGTGAAACGGGCATGACTGCGTATGAAATGCTTCTCTCAGAGTCGCAGGAGCGAATGCTGATCGTTGCCCGCGAAGGACGCGAAAAAGAGGTCGTCGAGATCTTTAATAAATGGGACCTCGACGCTGTCGTCATCGGCAAGGTTGTCGAAGGCGACCGGCTGAAGATATTCCACAACGGTGTTCTCGAAGCCGATCTGCCGGTCATGGCTCTCACGGACGAAGCACCTAAATATGAACGGCCAATGGCCGCTCCGGGCGCAGTGTCCAAGTCCGGTGGTCCAAAGTCCGTCCTTGGACCTTCGACCTTGGACCTTGGACAAGCTCTGAAAAACCTTCTGGCCTCGCCGAACATCTGCTCAAAACGCTGGGTCTACGAACAGTACGACACTATGGTCCGCACTAATACGGCGGTCCTGCCCGGAGCCGACGCGGCCGTCATCCGCATCAAAGAAACCCGCCGTGCGATCGCGATGTGTCTCGACGGCAATGGCAAGTACGTCGCTATTAACCCGCGTGAAGGGGCGAAACTCGCCGTTGCTGAGGCCGCCCGCAACGTAGTTTGCGTCGGTGCTAAGCCTATTGCTGTCACCAATTGCCTTAATTTTGCCTCGCCTGAACGGCCTGAAGTAATGTGGAGTTTCTCCGAAGTGATCGACGGCATGAAATCAGCGTGCGAGACGTTTGAGACACCTGTCGTCTCGGGTAACGTGTCGTTTTACAATGAGACGGACGGCCGCGGCATCCTGCCGACGCCGGTCATTGGAATGGTTGGGCTGATCGAAGATACGCGAAAGATCGTCACCCACGGCTTCAAATCCGAGGGCGATCTGATCGCCGTTTTGGGTGATACCCGCGACGATCTGGCATCGAGTGAATACGCCCAGACGATCCTCGGAATGTCGACCGCCGAGATCATCTCGAACGGAGCATTCCCGGCGATCGATCTCGAACAGGAAAAACTCGTACAGGAAACCCTGCTCAAGCTGATCGACGAATGCCTGATCAAGTCGGCCCACGACTGCTCGGATGGCGGCCTGGCGGTCGCGATCGCCGAAAGCTGTTTTTCGTCGCTTGGCCGTGATTCGATCGGGGCCGAGATCTCGGTGACCGACGCCGAACTTTCCGCCGAGGCGCTGCTTTACGGCGAAACTCCTTCGCGTATCGTTATCAGTTTTGCTCCTGAAAATGATGCGCGTGTTAGAGAATTGGTCGGCGCATGTCCGATGACCGAACTGGGCAGGGTCACCGGAGACACTCTGAATATCACCGACAACGGTAAGCCGCTGGTTTCGTCGATGGTCTGCGATCTTGAGTCTGCGTGGCGTGATTCTCTAAAGAATAAGCTTGAGATCTAGATCTTAACGAAAGGTATCAGAGGGGCCACTTTGTCCTTCCAGGCGGCAAACTCATCTCCAAATGCGTCGCTCAGCAGCCTTTCCTCATATACGGTCCGGATCTTTGTGCCCGCGTAAAAGACAATTATCGCTACGATCATCCCGCTCCAATGGCTGACCACCAGCCCGGCGGCCAGGAGCATGCCGAGCATCGCGGTGTATATCGGATGCCTGACAACGCCGTATACGCCGGTGGTGATAAGTTTATGGCCCTCGACGAGTCTTGCCGCCAGGCTCCACTGCTTACCCAGTTCTTTGACTGCCGCGAAGGCAAGCCATACCGACGCGACCGCGATGAGGACCGCGACTGCTGCAAGGAAGATGTTTAGTTCTGAACGCCCGGCGATCATCGGCGAACCGATCGGACTACGGTAGATCATCCACGTCAATCCCATTCCGATCAACTGCAATGCAAGGCCGATCCATGAGGCGGGAGAACGTTTGGTATCTGGGGGCGACTCAGGTCTTTCGCGAAGCAGGATCATGGCCGCAAACGCAAAAAAGAGCACCGTCACGACGCCAAGTGCGACGAGGTTGGCCATAGACGAGATCGGTTCAGCATCCATTCGTTACCTGGAAGGTTTCGTTCCATTTCCCTCAACACCTAGAATAGTCCTGATGACCGCCGGAATCTATCTTCACATCCCGTTTTGCAAGTCGCGGTGCTCGTACTGCGATTTCGCGACCGACGTATATCGCGACAGCGGCGCCGTCGAGCGGTATGTCGCGGCGTTGTGTGCGGAGATAAGAAGTCCAAAGTCCAAGGTCCAAGGTCCAAGGTCGAATGACGGGACGTTGGACATTGGACATAGGACATTGGACCGGTCCGCCGACACGATCTATTTCGGCGGCGGCACACCGTCGCTGCTTTCCGCCGATCAAGTCGAAAGCATATTGCTCGCCGTCAACGAGATCTTCGACGTCTCGCCCGACGCAGAGATCACGATGGAGATGAATCCGGCGACCGTCACGCCGGAAACGCTTGCGGCGTATCGTTCGCTTGGGATCAACCGTGCGAGCTTCGGTGTGCAGACATTCAATGACCGTGCGTTGAAATTACTCGCCCGCGGCCATGACGCAAACGACGCGCGGCGGACGTTCGCGATGCTCAGGGATGCCGGCTTTGATAACGTAAGTTTCGATCTGATCGGCGGGCTTCCGGGCCAGACAATGGCTGATTGGGAAGCGAATCTGAGAGAAGCTATTGCCACGTCGCCCGAGCATATCTCTCTCTATCTATTGGAGATACACTCTGGCACCCCGCTCGCGGAACAGGTCCGCAGCGGCCGACAGCCGATGCCCGACGATCA
>CAYSMU010000075.1:0-9855 GCA_964432145.1 uncultured Chloracidobacterium sp. | reverse complement strand
ACCCTGACCAGCTTTCCCGACTTAAAGAGCAAGTAACTCGATCGGTCTTTCAGCTCCTGCAAAACGATGAGACGATGTCCGGCATCGCAGGCTATTTGAGGGAAACGCTTGAAAAACTTCGTCCGCACAGCATAGACGCCATCCTTGCCTTTGTACATCCTGAATCGGAAGAAAAGCTAAAGGCGACACTGATCAGCGGCCTTCTCGATATCCTTTCACGGCAGGAGACGTCAAATATCATCAACGAATTGCTCTCCAGCCAGATAGACCGTCTGCTCTCTGCGCCGATCGGCAAGATCGGCGATCATATTCCCGAGGAGAAGATCCGACACGCCACTTCATCGCTCACAGACGCGATCATCTCGGCCACGGCTTCAAAACTTCCAGAGGCTATAAAGGAATTTGACGTTGGCGGTGTTGTACGCGAAAAAATCAAAAACTACCCGGCCGAGAAGCTTGAGACACTCGTCCTTTCGGTCGCCAAGGAACATTTGCGAACAATTGAGCTGTTCGGAGCGTTATTCGGATTTGCGATCGGGCTGCTGCAGGCGATCCAATTTTACCTTTACGCAAAATGACGATCGAGAGAAACCATCCGGACGCGGTCGCGAGGATTATACAAAGAGAATTCAATTCCTCACCTGAGCGAATCACGAGGATGACAAACGGCATCTGCAACGATGTCTATCTCGTCTCCTTCGACGAACGCGAAGTGATCGTCCGCCTGAAGTCAGAGGCGAGATATATGCTCGGCTCGCACAACCATATTCCCATATTCAGGACAAAGGGAATCAGGGTGCCCGAGATCTTGGCAGAGGACTATACCAGTTCGTTCGTGCCTTTCGCCTATCAGGTGCAGTCCAAGATCGATGGCCGTGACATCAAGGATGTAATCACCACGCTCGGAGATGACGAACTGAAAGCGATCAGCGGCGAGATCGGCAACATCTTTCGCCAGCTTTGCAGCGTCCCCAACAACGGAAAATTCGGCGTCCTGTGGGGTGACGGCAACGATCTTGTCGATTCGTGGTCGGCCGAGGTCGCTCGAGTCACAAACGTCGTCATGGGCTGGGGAAGAAATACGGGCGTTTTGGACAGGGAACTCGAAGAAATTCTTAATTGGATAAATGTCGAATTCAAACCATACTTCGACCGCGTACGGCCATACACATATTATGGCGACATTTGCGCGAAGAATGTGATGATCCACGGGGGACGCTTCGCCGGCCTTGTCGATCTCGACGCTCTCGCCCAGGGCGACCCGCTTGAGGCAGTTGGCCGGATCAAGGCGAGTTGGTACGGTACTCACCATGGAACCGTATACTCGGACGCAGTGATGGACGCAATCGGGCTGACCGAAGAGCAGCGAAAGATCGTGACGATGTATGCCGTGCTGAATCGGACATTTTGGACCGTCGAGAACGGCGTCAAGTTCAATCAGAACACAAGCGGCCGCGTCGATCCTGTCCGCTTAAAAGAAGACAAAGCAGCGGTGCGGGCAATGTACGCCGAACTTCGCGCACCCGCAGCCAATCCGCCCAAAGAAGAAGCAGCGGTCCCGCCACCAATAATGCAGGATGCTCCTCTATCGCCTGCGGAAATGGCTGTTGGCGTACTGCAGACTCAGACTCAGCCAATTCATGCTCCCAAATTGGCCACAGGGGCACGGCCGGCTGAAGGCAAGATCATGCTCGAAGCCAGCGGCCTTTCGAAAACCTACGTGAGCGACGGCATCGGTTTTGACGCCTTGAAAAATGTCGATCTGCGGATACACAAAGGCGATTGCGTCGCGATCGTAGGTAAATCGGGCAGCGGCAAATCGACGCTCATGCATCTGCTGGCATGCCTCGACAAACCGACCGAGGGCTACGTTTACGTCGACGGCGATGAGACATCAACGATGTCCGAACCAGAAAAGAATCTGCTTAGAAATGAGAAGTTTGGCTTCGTTTTTCAACAGTTTTTCCTCAACGGACGCGACACGGTTGTGGAAAACGTTTTGCTGCCCTTGCGGATCCGCGGGGCCAACGATTTCGATATCATAACGGCGTCTGACGCCGCTCTCGCAGCGGTCGGCCTCGGGGACAAGTCCGACAAAAAGGCGAAGGACCTCTCAGGCGGTGAAAAGCAGCGTGTCTGTATCGCCCGTGCGCTAGTCGGTGATCCGCAGGTGATATTTGCCGACGAGCCGACCGGTAATCTTGATTCGAACACGGGAGCCGCTGTCGAAAACATGCTATTCGACCTCAATCGCGAAAAAGGCATTACGCTGGTCATCGTTACGCACGACCCGGACCTTGCAAGACGCTGCCCGCGGATCATAGAAATGAAAGACGGCAAGATCGTGAATGAATACAAAGGGGAGGCGAGCGAACAATGAGATTCTGGGACCTCGTCAAGATCGCAAATCGCAACCTCTTTCGCAACAAACTCCGCACGTTCCTGACCGTCGCGGCGATATTCGTCGGTTCATTCACCCTGACAATGACGAACGGCATAGGCGACGGACTTCGAAGCTACGTCGAGAGTCAGGTAAAGAACATCGAGGGCGATACCGTCGTGTTTGTCCGCAGAAAGATCGAACGGCCTGAGGGTACCGCGGCCCGGAATGATAAGGTGCCGGAATACAGGGAAGAAACTACCGGGGAAGATCCGGCCGCCGCGATCGATCCGTCGGCTATGACCGTTACGCTTACCCAGATGGAGAATACACTTCGCGGCCTGGGCGATATTAAAACGGTCACGCCGCGTTACGATATTAACGGCGAGTACATCAGTCTTGACGGCCTGAAAAAATACCAACTCCAACTCGGCATGATCTCGCAGGGCGTCACGCAAAAGACCGAGGCCGGCCGGTCCATCAACGGCACCGGCCAAATTGTATTACCCATCGGGCTCGCAAAAACGCTCGATCCCAACTTTGAGAATCTTATCGGCAAGAACGTCATTATCGGGTACAAGGCGGCGGACAGCTCGATCAGAACTATGTCGGTGCAGATTGTCGGTGTCGCAACAAAGGGCTTCATGACGCTCACGACCTCGTTCGTGGATACGGTGACGGCCTCAACGATATACAACGACCAGCGTGCTCCGGGTGAAGCAGGAAAATTCCTCAGCTTCTCGGTCCAACTCGCCTCGGCAGATCAGGCTAAACTCGAGGCATTTAAGGCAAGGCTGGAGGAAAAGGGCTTCACGGCCGAGACTATCGCCGATCAGCAAAAGCGAACGTACGACGCGATCGGAATTTTCAAGATCGGAATGAGTCTGGTGGCTTTTATCGCTTTGCTAGCGGCGTCCTTCGGGATAATAAATACACTGGTAATTGCCGTGCTCGAACGTACCAAGGAGATCGGCCTGCAAAAGGCTCTCGGCATGGGCCGCGGCAAGATCTTTGCGATCTTCTCGCTCGAGTCGGTGCTGATCGGATTTTGGGGAGCTCTGCTTGGTACCGTGGTCGGGATAGTAGTCGGCCTTATCGCGAATCAGATCCTTGTGCGTGCGTATGCCGCGTCTTTCGAGGGATATACGCTTTTTGTCTTTACCATACCGTCGATCGCTCTCGTGCTCTTATTGGTAACAGCGATCGCGTTCGTCGCGGGTGTAATGCCGGCGATACGAGCGAGCCGCCTTGACCCGATCGAATCGCTGCGGTACGAATAGACAAACTTCTTTTGATTGAACATCTATCCGGAATTGGGTTAACGTATTTCGTGAACGCGAGGCCAAATATGAAACGATCTTTCGTCTTCGTCGTCCTTTTCCTTTCGTTATCCGTCGGCACGATTGCCCAGGCTGCACCCGACGCTGCCGAACTCACCAAACTGCTCAACGAGTTTCTCGCCGGTGCGGGCCGTAACGACGCCGCGGTACATGACCGGTTCTGGGCGGACGACCTGATCTATACGCGATCCGCAGGGGTCCGGATCAACAAGGAAGAGTTGATGACGGGCGTACGCTCGGCCGCTGCTCCCAAGGCAGGCGACCCCGTGACAATTTACACGGCAGAGGACATTCGAATACAGCAATACGGCAGTGCGGCGGTCGTTGCGTTTCGTCTGGTCAGCACGACGGCAAAGGCTGACGGCACCAAAACGGTCGGTAACAATCTGAACACAGGCACCTTTATTAAACGCAACGGCAAATGGCAGGTCGTCGCATGGCAATCGACGGTTGTGCCAAAGCCCGAGACAACATCGGCAAATGCCGACGCCAAGCCCGAGTCATCAACCGCTGTGGGGCTGAGTAACGGCCCGGTCACGCCGACGACACCTTCGGCACCTCAGGCGTCGACGGGGAAAACCTACTTAAAAGGCCCTCGTGGCGGATGCTACTACCTCAACGACAAGGGTACGAAAGTCTACGTCGACAAGAAATACTGCCCCTGATCTGACTCCGAAGAAAAATCTCTATCTTTATTGCAAGTTTCTGCTCCACCCGCGTTCTATTGGGCGCAGTGTTGATGTTGGATGGCAAAATACGCATCTTGTGAGCGTTTTTGCGGAAAGACATTCGAGCATCAGTCCGGCTGCGTTATATGCCAGCGGACGGCCACGTGTCCGTTATGAAGAGTGGCCAGGCGTTACATCCCGAGGCCACATTAGGAGATACAATGAGAAGATCCGTTATTTTAACTACAGTTCTGGCGGTTTCGACCGCCGTTTTGGGCGCCTGCGACCCGAAGGCTGAAACGCCGAAAACGCCGCCCGCTACACCGGCTCCCGTTTCGACGGCCACGCAGTCTCCAGCTACACCTGCTCCGACCGGTTCGCCTTCGACTAATCCTGTTAAGCCGGGCACTACACCGGACGGCAAGAAAGTCGACGACAAGACCGCAAAACCGGCCACAACCGAGACGCCAAAGGCGAAATAAGATCACGCACACGCGCGATAAGGAGAGGCCGTCTGAAAAAGGCGGCCATCTCCATTGTCCGGAACAGCTGCCAAACTACCCGGTCTGGTCACCAAAAACGGCTCGCTGGTCACCGGAATACCCCGGTTAGGTCACCGGGTTTTTCCGCGCCGTTCGCCGATTCCGATCGATCGCGTCGATGCCGAAAACGACGCGCGATCGGCACCATCTCATCCATCGCGACCGGAGCGGTTTCGGCTGCCATTCCGATCGCGGAAACTGTCTGCAAATGAGGCGCGAAGGGTCAGTTTCCGGAAGGCCGCACTTCCCTGATCAAAAAACATCTTTTTTTCAGAACTTTTGCTGCTCGGCGCTCGTTTGCCAATACAGATCACCCACGCAAACTGGAGGGATTTATGAAAAAAGTTGGATTTCTTATTTTCGTCGCGGCATTGATCATCGGTCTGTTTGCCGCGACCATGTCTTCATTCGGTAAGGTCGGCGGGAAATTCTTTAATTTTTCTTTCAACGTCGGCAGTGTTAAAGGTTCAGGCCAGACGGGAACGGACATTCGCCAGATATCGAGTTTTAAGGGCATCGACGTGAGCGGCGTATTCGAGGTCGAGGTCACTGCGCAGAAAGATTTTTCCGTCGAGGTCGAAGCGGACGACAACCTCCTGCCCCTGATCACGACTAAAGTTCGCAACGGCGTCCTGCATATTGAGTCCGAGAGGCGTTTCTCTACAGATAATCCGCTTCGTGTCAGGATCTCCGCCCCGGATATCGACAATATCGACACCTCGGGAGCCGCGACAGTGAGCGTCATTGACCTTAAGAACCAGGCCGTCTCGGTCGAGTCGTCGGGTGCCTCGAAGGTCAAGCTTTCCGGCGCGACAGCCAAGCTTGTACTCGATATCAGCGGCGCGTCGAAGATCGATGCTGAGGGATTGACGGCCGAGAGCGGCAATGTCGAGGCAAGCGGGGCGAGCAATGCCGTGGTTAACGTGACCGGCAAGCTCTGGACCGACGCCTCGGGTGCGAGCAAGATCGTCTATGTCGGCTCTCCTTCGGAAGTTGGCAAGAAAACGAGCCGGGCCAGCAGTGTCGTTCAGAAATAATCACGTTTCGACGGCTGACGTCCGAATGCCGATGAGGCGTCCGTCGGCCGCTGAGCCCGCGATATAATAACGAACGCGGGCCTCGCCGAGGCGAAAGGCCTTGAGTCCGTCCAGATTTTCCTCGAGCAGCTCTTTCAGCTCGAGGAATTTTCTTGCCCTCAGTTTACGATCCTCGTCGAACCAGTCTTTAAGCGCGGTCAGCCGCGTAAAAAAAGCGTTCGGATCGATCTCAACAGATGGAGTGCCGGCAGGCAGCCCGTCGAACTTCAGCAGCAAACCTGAAATTAACGGCCCGCCCGGCAGCTGAAACGCCTCGACCGGAGCGTCCGTTTCGCTGATAAATATCAGCCCTTCGCAGGCCGTCTCGATCGCCTTGAAAACCGGATCACGATCTTTCTTTCTCTTTTCAAAAAAAATGTGATCTTTTTTTTCCATTTTGGCCGCTTTTTTGTGTCATCCGCGGGCTATTTTCTTAGTCTAACACATTCGAAATTTGAGCCGAATTGTTGACAAAAAAGGAGGTTAAATTCGTGTTAAACTCTCCGAAAAAAAGCTGTGGATATCCGTTTGCAAGCGCCGATTTTTCGTGTTAGTCTGTTACCCGTTTCCTGATAATGGGCTAGCGTAACCTATTGATAGTAAACGGCTTAATGCGTTACTTTAGCTTTTATGCGCTTTCATGAACGGACTGTGAATAAACTGTGAAAATCTCGTGTTGATTCAGCATTCTTCTTTCACGGAAAACACGAAAACAAAATGACTTGCCCCGTTTTGGGGCCTGTCGAAAAACGAATGCCCGGCCGCCGGGCCACGGCAAATATCTTGCATAAGAAAAGCAGCGTCTTAAGCGCTCTTTTCAAGAAGAAAACCTTGAACGAAATTGCTCAAAAATCTACCGTGTGGAACGATGCTCTCGACATCGTCAGATCACGGCTCAACCAGGATGTTTTTGATACCTGGTTTCGTCCCATCAGCCTCGATAAAGTGGATGAGCCGATGCGTACCGTCACGCTGCGGGCCGGATCTGTAACCAAAGACTGGGTTTGCCTCTATTACGCCGAACTGCTCGAGGACGCACTCGCCGGCTATTCGGTCGAATGGCTGGTCAACCCCGACGATGCGGTGCCGCCGCAGTTCGAAGAAGAGGCGGACACGACCGACCTTTTCTTTTCGCCGAAGAACGGCCCGGCGTCGGTCCGTCCGTCCGAGTCGTCCAGGTTCATAGACATCGAACCGGTCGAGGACCTTCTCAATCCCAAGTACTCATTCGAAAAATTCGTCGTCGGCTCGTGCAACCAGTTTGCCCACGCCGCTGCCAAAGCTACGGCAGAGGCACCGGGCACGACCTATAACCCGCTCTTTATGTACGGCGGGGTCGGCCTCGGCAAGACACACCTGATGCATGCCATCGGCCACGCGATTAAGCAGCGTTCGCCCCATATGCGTGTCGCCTACATCACGTCAGAGCGTTTTATGAACGAACTGATCAATGCGATCCGGTTTAACAAGACGCCGGGCTTTCGCGATAAGTACCGATCGATCGACGTGCTGCTGATGGATGATGTGCAGTTCATGGCAGGCAAGGAACGCACGCAGGAAGAGTTTTTCCATACGTTCAACACGCTTTATAACGCACAGAAGCAGATCGTGGTGACGAGCGACTGCCCGCCGCGTGAGATACCGACGCTCGAAGAGCGGCTACACTCGCGTTTCGAGTGGGGACTGATCGCCGATCTCGAACCGCCCGATCTCGAGACCAAGGTCGCGATCCTCAAACGAAAGGCGGATATGGACGGCATACATCTCGATGACGATATCGCCATGTACATGGCGGGCAAGGTCCGCAGCAATGTCCGCGAACTTGAGGGTTCGCTCGTGCGTCTTATCGCTATCTCGTCAATGCGCGGGGTGCCGCTCAGCAAGATGCTCGCTCAAGAGTCGATGAAGAACATCCTCGACAGCGAGCGTCCCGCCGGCCTTACGCTCGATCAAATTGCCCGCACGGTTGCGTCGCATTACAAAATGACGATCGAGGAGATCAAGTCCAAGAATAACTCGCGGGCCGTCGCCGTACCGCGTCAGGTGGCGATGTATCTATGTAAAAGATTGACCCGGCACAGCTTCCCTGAGATCGGCCGTGAGTTCGGCGGAAAGCATCATACGACCGTGATGCACTCGGTCGAGAAGATAGATCAGCTTACAAAGACGGACAGGAATTTCCACAGGGAAGTAAATGAGCTAATTGATAGTCTTTGCAACTAATTAAAGTTGTTTCAACAGGAAAACAAGTATTTCGTTTTCCACACATAAGCTGAAGTTATCGTAAGTGTAACTCGTTTATTTACAGATATTTGATAGAAAGTTTTCCACTTTTCCGCAAGCAGCGGCGAGCGCCGCTTGTGGATAGCGGTGGAAAAAGGCGGATCAGAATAGTTTTCCGCAGACGTTAAGTTTTTCCACAAGTTTTCCACAGACGGTTGTGGAAGGAAAAACGCAACAAAAATAAAGGTTTACACGGATTTTACACAAATCCACAGGGCCTATTCCTATAACTGGTTCTTAAGGGATTTGTTAAAAGTCTTAGGTGTAGTAAAAAAAGGGATGGCAGTAATTTTTGGCAGGAGTTAAGAAATCATGGAATTCAAGATCAAACAAAGCGTTCTCAAAGAGGAGTTGGGATTTATCCAGGGCGTCGTCGAGCGCAAGACGACGATACCAGTGCTGTCTAACATCCTGATCGAATCGATCGGCGAGAATGAGATCCGAATATTGGGCACGGACCTCGATACCACGATCCGCTGCGACGCGGTTGCCGAGATCATTTCAGGTGGCGCCATCTGCGTTCAGGCACGCAAGCTGTTTGATATAGTCAGGGCCCTTGACTCGGGCGACGTGCATTTCAAAAAAGAAGATAACGAGTGGGTGACGCTCAAAGCCGGCCGTGCCAATTACCGCCTCGCCGGCGTCAGCCGCGACCAGTTTCCCGATATCCCTAATTTCAAATCGACGCCGCTGCGTCTGCCGTCGGATGTCTTTGGCTTTTTTGTCCGCAACACGGCGTTTGCTATCACGAATGAGCAATCTCGGTTTACGCTCTCGGGTGCGAAATTTATCATCGGCGAGGGTGTCGCGACGATGGTGACGACCGACGGCCATCGCCTGGCCTACGTTTCGCGTGAGATAGAAGACAAAGAGGCGGTGATGGACACGCTCATCCCGAAAAAGGCACTCATCGAACTCGTCAAAGTAACCCGCGGCCAGGGCGACGTCGCTTTTGGCGAGGACCCGAACCACATCTACTTTGAGACCGAGGGACGCCTGCTGATCACCCGAAAGCTTACGGGCCAATTCCCCAATTACGAGATGGTCATGCCCAAGGACAACGACCATACCGCCATCTTTGACCTCGACGAGATGTCGCGTGCCGTCCGCCGCATGGCCCTGATCGCCGACGAACGCAACCGCTCTATCCGCATTACCATCCGCGAGGGCGAGATCGAGGTTACCGCCCAGTCGTCCGAGCAGGGCGAGGGCAGCGAGATCGTCCAGGCCGACTACAAGGGTGAGGAAATGACCCTCGGCTTTAACTGGCAGTACCTGCTCGAATTTCTCCAGAATGTCGGCTCGGCCGAGATGATCGCCGCCGAGGCAGTGTCGGCAGATGCAGAGGCAGCAGCAGGAGAGTCTTCACCTGCCACTGCCGCTGCCACTGCCCCTGCCCGCGAGGGCAACGCCCCGGTCCGCATCGCATTCGAATTCAAAGACCCCAACGCCCAGACCCAGATGTCCATCGCCGGCGAGACCACGTACGACTACAAGTACATCGTCATGCCGTTGAGGATATGACCTTCAATAACTCCCCTCCTTACGAAGGAGGGGTGGCCGCGT
>CAYSMU010000074.1:0-9870 GCA_964432145.1 uncultured Chloracidobacterium sp. | reverse complement strand
GCATTCAACGAGAGCAACGGCAAACCATGAGCAAGCAACTCGTCGCCGTCGTCAATATTAATGGCGTTGATGCCGCTGGCCCGTATGTTCTGATAGTCGCTGAGAGCGGTCTTTTTGATCACGCCGTTCTTCGTGACCATCGTCAGGTAAACCTCTTCGCCAAAATCACGAACGGGCATGACAGCAACAAGCTTTCTTTCGGATGAAAGCTGGACAAGATTCACCACCGCCTTGCCGCGTGCCGCAGCCGCAGCCTCAGGGATCTCGTGCACCTTGATCTTAAAGACCTGGCCGTCGTCGGTAAAGATCATGCTCGACAAAATCTTCATTCTTCGCAGTCGCTCCCAATCTTCCCTTACCGCCGCGGCCCTGCCGCGAATACGTCGAAACAGGTGTCCGTTTGATGTAACCGGCCTTTGTTACTGTAATAGCGACATCCTCATCAGGAATGAGGTCCTCGATGCTCAATTCGACGCCGGCGTCAACAATTACCGTTCGACGGGCGTCGGCGTACTGGCGTCTGATCTCGGTCATTTCATCGACGATGACCTGTCGCAGAACGCTCTCGTTCTGGAGTATGTTCTCGAGTTCGGCAATGTATTTGATGATCTCGGCGTATTCGTCGAGAATCTTTTGCCGTTCAAGGGCTGACAGTCTGCGAAGTTGAAGGTCAAGGATCGCCTGTGCCTGGATCTCGCTGAACTCAAGGCTCGTGATGACCTTATTAAGTTCTTTGAGAAACTGATCTTTCGACTTGTCGCCGGTGACACCTCTCCAGGTCGTTATCTCGCCAGCGGTCGCCAGGTTTGCGGTCAGCCATTGCCTGGCTTCGTCCACAGACCGCGAATTGCGAATCAGCGGAATGATGTAATCGAGGGCGTCGATCGCCTTATTGAGGCCCTCCAAAATATGAGCACGGGCCTGGGCCTTGCGAAGATCGAATTCGGTCCTGCGGCGAACGACCTCGCGGCGGAATTCGATAAACGCCTCGAGCATTTGCTTGAGGTTCAGCACCTTCGGCTGGCCGTCGACGATAGCGATGTTAATGATGCCGAACGACGATTGCATCGGCGTCAGCTTATAGAGCTTGTTAAGGATCACCTGCGGGATCGCATCGCGTTTCAGTTCGATGACGATTCGCATGCCCTCGCGGTTCGATTCGTCTCTGATCTCAGAGATACCGTCGAGTTTCTTCTCGTGTACAAGCTCAGCGATCTTCTCGATCAAACGGGCCTTGTTTACCTGATAAGGGATCTCTGTAACCACGACCGCATCGCGAACGCGGTCGCCTCGCCCGATCTCATCGACGACGGCCTTGGCGCGCATCTGGATGACGCCTCTGCCCTCGCGATATGCCCGATGGATCTCTTCTCGGCCGTAAATGAAACCGGCGGTCGGAAAATCGGGACCAGGAACGATCTTGATCAGTTCTTCGATAGAAATACTCTGATCGCGGAGCAAAGCAACGGTCGCGTCGAGAATTTCCCCGAGGTTGTGCGGCGGTATCTTGGTTGCCATGCCGACGGCAATACCTTCGGAGCCGTTGACCAGCAGCAGCGGGATCCGTGTCGGCAGGACGCTCGGCTCTGAAAGTGAATCGTCGTAGTTTGGGATGAAATTGACGGTTTCCTTCTCGATATCAGCGAGGACCTCGTTCGCGATCTTTGCGAGGCGGACCTCGGTGTAACGCATCGCCGCCGGATTGTCTCCGTCGATCGAACCAAAATTCCCCTGCCCGTCGACAAGCGGATAACGCATCGAGAAATCCTGCGCCAGCCGAACGATCGAGTCATAGATGGCGGAGTCGCCGTGAGGATGGTACTTACCCATCACGTCACCGACGGCACGAGCCGATTTGCGGTAGGCCTTGCCGGAGGTGTTTCCCTGCTCGAACATTCCGTATAGAATGCGGCGGTGGACAGGTTTGAGGCCATCACGAACGTCGGGCAATGCCCGGCCGATAATGACAGACATTGCGTAGTCGAGATACGACCGGCGCATTTCGTCTTCGATATTTATCTGATTGCGTTCTAAGAGTGAGTCCATTGTGTGAAATTACCTAAGCTGCACCGATAAGAGAAGGTGTTGGAATCGAGTAAAAACTGGAATTATCAGCGCCTTAACCGTTTCTTTATTTTACAGGCGTAAAGCCTGCTTCGCAACCTCACGCGGAATCCGCAATCGGGCTTTTCCCAGGCCTTCCGTAACCCAAAAAATGTTGACCTCGCAAGCACAACAAAGCCGTTCGATTGAAAGGGTTATTCCCAAACCATCGATCGAAAAGGAAAATCGGCGGATACAACGCATTTCGCTGCCTTTGCCCGTGCGTGTCGAGGTCAAGATCGACAGGGACAACGGGTGGAACGAAGTGACGAGGCTGAGCGACGTTTCGGCATTCGGTGCCGGGTTTTCACTCAAACGACCGGTCAAACGCGGGCGACTCGTGCTCCTGACCGTGCCAATGCCGCGGCAGCTGCGATCTTTCGATTACAGCGAGCCGCAGTATCGGATCTGGGCAATCGTCCGGCGGTGCTTTCAGGCCGAGAGAGCCTCAGATCACGAGTACTCGGTCGGCGTCGCGTTTATCGGGAAATCGCCTCCGCCAGGCTACCTGGAACACCCCTCGATGCTGTTTGATATTGCTCATCGCGACGACAATGAGGGTTTCTGGCACATCGAGCCTGCAAATCTCATGGCCGACGAGAGCGGGCTGCCAAAGGAACTGCGAAAACAGACGAGATACTTTATTCCTGAGCAACTCACCATCTCACAGATCGACCAGGACGGAAACGTCCTGTTCTCTGAGTCTACCGTCACTGAAAATGTAAGCCTCGGCGGCGCCGCTGTTTTCACGACTATGAAGGCAGACGCCGGCAGCTTTGTCCGCGTATCGAGCGACCGGCTCGATATCTCGATCCTTTCGGTGGTTCGCGGTTCGCGAGTAGGCCCTGACGGCATAACGCGGCTGCACATTGAGTTCATTGACCGCTTTTTTCCTCTCGAAGGCATTGTCTAGCCCCGACGCCCCGAGAGCCGTAATACTATGACATACGATAATCGCATCCGATCTGCCGGCGAGGCCGATCACCGGATCGCGGAAAGAGTGCCAACAGAATTGAAGACGATCGTCCAGGTCAAAGAGGGCGATGGCGAAACATGGAAAGAGGTCACCCGGGTAACGACCGTATCTCGGAACGGTGCCGGTTTTACTCTGCCGCGTCCATGCTCAGTAGGCCGTCTTATCACTTTGGTCATGCCACTCGATCCCGAACTGCGAGCCTACGACCAGGACCGCGAACTTTATCCGGTAATGGGTATCGTACAGCACTGCAATGCCTCTACAGTCGACGGCGTCACTGTTTATCACGTCGGTGTCGGCTTCATCGGAAAAGAGGTCCCGCAAAGCTTCAAGGATGATCCTTCGCAAAACTATCGGATCGCCGGTATGACCACACAAGGCCTCTGGAAGGTCACTGAAGCCGAGACTCAATTCAAGAAACGTCGCCAACCAAGATACTGGGTTGGGATCGGCGTCACCATCTCTACCCTTCAAAAAGCAGGAAGCTCAAGGGAGAAAGAAGATACACACACCATAAATGTTGCCTCTGGCGGCGTTTCTGTCGTATCGAGCTTACCGGCAGGCGTTGGTGATAAGGTCAAGTTCGCCTGCAAAGGGCTTAACTTCTACGCGATCGCGATCGTACGCAATCGAAAGATCCGCAAGGACGAACTGCCAACCCTTCACCTCGAGTTTGTCGATGCCCATTTCCCCGTCGAAAAAGTGATCCCGGCTCAAAACTCCGCCATTGCGGCTTGATGCCCTCATTGCGGCGCCGCCGCCGATAAACTATCGTACGAAGCGGGGCATCGAGTTCCGCTTTTTTCGTGAACGATTGTCAAACATCAAAATATCCTTCCCGGCTGGTCCTGGACATCCTTCGACTGGTCGCCTACGTGATCAGCAGATCGCTCTGGTTCATCCGCTTTATCGGCCGCGAAAATATCCCAGACACGTCCGCGGGCCCGTTCCTGATCGCCGCCAACCACCAAACGTATATCGATCCGGTCTGGGTCACGCTGCCGATTCGGCGGCGCATGAGGTTCATGGCCTACGACAAAGCATTCGAATGGCGAGTGGTCGGCCCCTTCATCAGATATCTGGGCGCGTTTCCAGTCTCCCTTGAGGTCGGCGGCACACTCAAAGCGTTAAAAGAATCTATCCAGGCTCTGCATGACGGCGCGATCCTCACAATATTTCCCGAGGGCCAGCGCGAATTCGCGGATGGACGATTCTTCAGTTTCAAGACCGGTGTGGTACGTATCGCGATGCACGCAGGAGTCCCGATCTTGCCCGTCACGATAAACGGCGGCAATCGCATTTGGCCTCAAGGGCAGAAATACCCCAAAATATTTCGCCGCGTCGAGATCATCTATCATCCACTCATCACGGTCGTCGAGGACGAGACGCTTGAAAAGGACGAGGATCTAGCAAATTGGACTGCGATACTCGAAAAGACGATTGCCTCAGGCTATCGGCCCTGATCCTATGGCTTGTTCGACGGCGGAGTTTTCGACGGCACCATCGGAGGTATCTGCCTCATATTTCGATTGCGCATCAGCATTTGAAATTTCCGCCGCTGCTCAGGCGTAAGTTGACTTGGATCAAAACCTTTCGGAAACGGATCGAACCCTGGCGGCGGAGCACCCTGCACGGGCGGACGTGTCGGTTTGACGCTCATCGTCCGGATGCTGCCATCCGGATTCCTGGTTGTTATGGTGACGTTCTTAGGGTCCTCCATATCGTCCATCTCGACCGTCATATCGTTTCCAAGCTCGACCGTTGTCGAAGGCTTTTCCTGAACAGCCGCCTTGGTGTCCTTGCCGGGGTCGGACTGCCGTTCCGCGATTCCCGCTTGCCTTGCCGGCTCGTTCGAACCCGTCGTCGCCGACGACGATGCCTGGCCCGATGTTGCGGCGGCATTGGCGGCATTTGAATTCGACGCAGAAGAATTCGCATTTGAGGCCAGCGGCACCGTAGATGTTACGTCAGTATTGGCGTTATCGCCGACGCCCGCCCCAAATACGGATGGCTTGAAAACATATAGTCCGCCGGCAACCGCAGCACCAACCAGCAATACGGTGAGAGCCCCGGCTGCGACGGCAAATCCGCTTCCGCGCCGCTGGGGAGCGTCTGTCCGACCGCTGCGGACCGAAGTTGCCTGCGACGGGTCGCCGCTCATTACTGCCGTCCTGACATCAAATTGTCGTATCGGCTCGGCGTGTGTTGCCTCTGACATCAATTGGGTCGGTTGAGCAAAAACGTGTGCCGACGTCGGAGCCTGCGCAAACGCCGCGCCATCGGTCAGATACGCATAATTCTCGCTTTCCATCAGCATTTTCCGCATTTCGGCGGCTGAGGAAGGACGCTCGCTGGCGTTTAGATCGAGTGCTTTCTGCAGGACGCCGGCAACACCCGCAGGCACAGCCGGATTCACGATGTTTGCCGGCACGAGAGGATCGGGCCTTTGACTCAAGACGGCCATAGCCCGGGTCAATGCATCCTCAGGAGCGACATTTGTTATCAGGTGGTAAAGCGTCGCCGCAAGCGAATACAGATCGCTGCGAGGATCGGTGCCCGTGCCCTGGATCTGCTCAAGCGAGGCGTAATTTCGCGAATAACCGAATATACTCTTTGCCGCAGTCTGATGGCCGGCGTCGGTCGGATTTCCCTTCGCCAAACCAAAGTCGAGCAAGACGATCTGCCCGCGCGGTGTGATCTTGAGGTTTTGGGGCTTGATGTCCCGGTGAATGACCGGGATCTCCTGATTATGCAGATAGTCGAGCGCGTCTAAAAGGTCATGCGCCCAGCCAACAACTTGTTCGACGGGAAATGGCCGCTGGTCGCGCTCCAGAATGCTCGCCACGTCGTCGCCCGGAATATATTCCATCACGAGGAATAGACCGTCAGATTCCTCAAAATGATCGCTGACGCGCGGCAAAGCACTATGCTTGAGGCTGTTCAGCAGGCGAGCCTCGCGTTCGATCGCTTTGCGGAAGTTATCATCCATGCAAAGCGTCTCCTTGATCGCCACCGTGCTGCCAAAGCGTTCGTCGGTCGCCACATAGACCGCACCCATGCCGCCCTGGCCGATCTGTTTGTCGATCTTGTACCGCTGTTGTAAGGTTGTGCCGGCCTGGATCATTGCGTAGTTCCTCGGTTGCGAGATTCGCCTATAATACTACAAAATCGGTCAAAGCTTAATAACTATGAAGGCAGGCCGAGATAGTGCCTGCCCTGCCCGTTGGTGATACGTTTGACGCCGAAATAATGTTCTTAGTTGTAGCCATTCACAAGTTCCTTTGACATTTCCCGCCGACAAACAGTCTGAAAAACTTTCTGTTTTCAAACGGTGCCAAGTTTATTGATCCAGTCCTCGGTCAGGTCGCACCAGATCGCCAATCCCTGCCATTTGCCGTATTTGCGATAATGACGCTCGATCTTCTTGTCCGGACACGGCTTTTCCTTGTTGTGCGTCTTGTAGAACTGCGACCTGAGAAATGAATCGAGGGCAAGGCCGTCGTAACGGCCGACGAGTTTGAGCAGGTTGTCGGCAGCATAGTCGCCTACGCCCTTGACCTTTTTCATCTCCTTTCTTAATTCGACCGTTGGCAGATCTGACGTTAGCCAGGCCTCGGGATCGAGTTTGCCTGACGCAACGGCCTCGGCAAGTTCGATAAAGTACGGTGAGCGATAACCCGCCTTGATCTCGGATCGGTAGAAATCTTCGCTCATCGAGGCCATTGAGGCTGCCGTCGGAAATGCTGCGGCCAACTTAGTTCCCACGCCAGTATTTTGGGCTGAGGCCTTGCCGCCCCCTGACGGAGGCGGTGCTGACAAGCCGAGCTTTCCCACGAGATTGCCGATCATTGTCTTCGTCAGGCCCCATGAACAATTCGTCGTGCAGATCGTTTTCACAAGGTCCTCCCAAACGGTCGGCGAACGCATCAGCCGTCCTGCACGGTGGCGGCCGACCCAATGCAGTCGCTCGCATGTCGCAAGGGAAGAATAAAAGTCAGTCAGATCGTCGTCGAGACGTAAAAGGTGACGGACGTCGCGAATGATCCTAGCTTCGGCAATCCCTTTTCCGGCGAGTTCGACGGTAAGGACACCGTCTTCTTCAAAGATCACGCCCGGCATGGTCCTCTTACCATCGGTAAAGACGTAGCTTAGTCGCCAGTTCTCCTCATCGAGGGCGAACGGCGCCAGCTCGGACCAGCCATGGCTGTAAACAGTCGCCCGAAAGCTGAAATCGTCGGGGGTCGGGATTTTGATCGTATTCTTATTGCGTGTCATCGTTCTCAATGTGCAGCTAACCTATCCGTGCGATCGAAAGGAGTCGAACCAACGATAGTTTCCTCGATTTCGTCCGGTATCCAAACCTGCGAGGCAAAGGTGCCGGTATTTGCCGGGCCGATCATCCCACGTCCCGCCGCCCCGGTACTCTCGACGACAGATCTTGGGCCCGCGTGTCCTCGTCATTTCGCTTAGCACCTTTTCACATTTTCCTCTTTTCACTTTTCCCCTTTTTCACTTTTCCCCTCTTTTTCGCCTGTACGGCATTTGTCCGGACAAATGGCGCACGCTGTGCGCACAAACGGCGCACCGTTCAATCGCCAATTGAACACGTATCTTGTTGATAAATAATGGGTTATCTGCCATTTTTCGCCATGTTCAATGTTCAATTGTTTTTTCGCATAAACATTCGATTTTCCTCAGTATTTTTGCATTTTCGCAAAAACAATTATTGAACATAGCATTTTTGTTGCACAGATAGCAATAGCTTTCTTGCGTCGCACGAGCCTCTCGCCGTGGACGATCCTGAGAACGCGTTTTACGCAATTTATTGAAATGCTCCCCGAAACGGGCGTTGTAGTACGGTCGGGAAAAATGTCATCGAGAAAGGACCATGAGGATTGTAATATCGAAGGCCATGCCCGCTGCTTCGACCCCGATTTGCTTCGATTGCTTCCCCGATCTGCTTCAAGGATCTCTTAATCCGATCCGGGCCATCAAATCGGCATATCTCGAATCTTGTCTGATTGCCCAAAATTGTGGACTCGCGAGCAGAACTATCTGAGAATCCCGATTTCTAAAGGCTTTTTCGAGATACTTGAAGCAGATCTCCGGCCGCCGAAGCAGCGAGCCGTGATTGGCAATGCTGATCGGGGACACATGCTCGCCGCGCGACTCCTTCGAAAGCATCTCTTCCAGTTCGCGGCGACGCACCTCAATAAGTCCTTTCTTTCCAGCAAGATCACGAAACACTGCAATCGTCTTTTCCGACTGGCCCTGGGCTTTTTTTATGATGGCAAGATCTGCGATCGCGGCTAGCTCATTACCGGTTAATTCATAAGCTGTAGCCCGATGTTCCCGAGCCATAACAAAATTCGGATCGCGATCGAGCGTCTTTTCCCATTGAGCAAAAGCTTCGTCCGTACGTTCCGCCGCAAATAATAGATTTCCCCTGTCAGTCTGAATGACAAGATTTACCGGGTCGAGTTCAGCTGCTCGGTCGATCGAAGCGATCGACTCGTCATACCGCCCCTTAAGCATCAGGCTAAATGCTCGGACGTGATAAGCGCGGGCATAGCCAGGATCGAGTGAAATGGAGCGATCCAATTCTCGTTCGGCCTCCGCCCAATTCCATTCCATCGAAAGCACGCTGGCAATGGCGGCATGGGCTTCGGCAAGGTTCTCGTCCAATTTTAGTGCTGTTACGGCGGATTCACGAGCTTTTGGCACGACCTCGCCTTCAATAAAAGGTACGTGCCAGATCCCCTGAATGTAGCTGTCAGCGAGGCCGGCGTAAGCGAGAGCGTATTTAGGATCATACTCGACCGCCTTAAGGTAGTGAGCAATGCTTTTCTTAATTCCGTCGGGCGAGCGTTTGTTCCACTCGTATCTGCCTTTCAAATATTCTTGATATGCCTGGCCGTTGCCGGTTCGTCGATCGCCGGGACCTCCACAGAGTTTGGTTCGCAACTCGACTGCTACATTGCAGGCGATCATATCCTGCAGGTCTGAGGCCCCACCGAGGGGTCTTTCGAAATCGTTGCTGGTCCAGATCACGCTGCCGTCTCTTGTGCTGACGAGACGAACCCGGATGTTTACGTTATCTCCGGCCTTTTGAACTCCGCCCTCAAGCAACGCCTCGACGCCCAACACCTGTCCGATCTCACGCGGGTCAAGATGCTTGTCTTTAAATGCGAACGTCGAGCTTCGAGAGACGACCTTTAGCTCGTTTACACGCGAAAGTTGCGTAATAATGCTCTCCGACAGGCCATCGCTAAAATACTCGTTGCCCGGATCACCGGTCAGATTTTTTAGCGGCATGACGGCGATCGTTTTGATCTGGGCGGGTGCATTTACGGAACTCGCAGACGAAGTCTGCCCCGACCAACCGGTCAAAAGATACACCCCGAGGCAGATCGAAACGAAAATTACCGCAAAAACCGTCAGACTCGCAAAACGACGCGAACCTCCTGCCAACACCAGATCGGCCGGCTCGGCGCCGCCGGATGCGTGTGAAATCTTATTGCCATTGTGATAACCATTGTCATTGGTCGGCAGCAGTTTGAGATCCGCGACGAAACGATACCCGTCCCCATAACGGGTCTCGATGAACCTCCCGGGTTTTTCCAGATCATTTAACGCTTTGCGGATCGAGCCGACGCATTTTCTCAGAGCATCGTCATACACATCGCGGCCCTGCCAGAACTTGTCGAGGAGTTCGTCTCTGCCAACGACTCGGTCGTTGTTGGCAACTAGATAGGCCAAGACTTCGAATGGCCTATGGGCAAGGCGGATTT